>DASPJQ010000191.1:0-3146 GCA_035628535.1 Flavobacteriales bacterium
AAACCTTAAAGGAACCCGGTCTTAAGTTGCAACCCCGATGTCTTAATTTTTTTGCGGATGTAAACGCGGCTTTTACACCGCGCTTACTCCGGCAACTCCGTTTTTTGCCCTTAAACCAAACCTTCCATATGGGCTTTACGGGTTGCTTATTTATACAGCATGAAAAGAACTTCTACAATTTGGCAAGTACACTGTCACCCTTCTCTTCCCGCTTCTCCATTAATATGCGTTGTGGCACATTTTCATTTGCGTACACGGGGCAATCCTGCGGCAGTTTAAAAAACCCTTTGTCTTTTACCGACTGGTTAAGGCTTTTCAATTCAAAACTCCTTGCAATACGGCCGGGTGCCTGAAAATAATCTACGCGAACAATGAACTTATGGATTGCAGCTTCAAGGCCTTTGTCGTTTTTCCAGTATTGTTCAAAGAAACCGGGGAACAAAAACTTGCTGTTGCTGCGGTCTCTTACACGAATCTTGTCTGTCATGTATATGTGGAACTGTTGCGCCACACCGTTTTCGCCATAATAGGATACTGACAATTTCTCGCATTGAAAGCCGTTGATGGTATAATTGCCTTCCACCTTGTTGATGCTACGGTAGCCTTTAATTATTTCGGAATGGTTTTTATTATAGTATTGCTTTACACAGTATTTGTAATTTAAGGCGTTGTATTCCCGTATGTTTACAGCGCATACGTTGTTGCCCCCTGAAAGCCCAACTATTTTGGTTTCATGGAAACTGTGTCCGTCATCGCTGTTAACCGTTTCTTTGCGGGCCTGGGTATGTCCAATGTAAACCGTTACATCTTTTTTATCGCGAACGCTTTTTTTACCGGCCTCATCATACTCGAATTCTTTTTCTTCATAAACAAACTGTTTAATGGTGTTGCGCGATTTGCGTGAACAGGCGCAAAAAACAAGGGCGAACATTATTCCGATTATTAGAACTGACTTTTCCATGACTTTTTTATTGTTATAGTGGTTAACGTTGTTTTTTTGGGTCGGCTGCCTTTTAAACCATCGTCATGTTTTATCGGGCGCTTTCTGCATATATAAACGAAGGATTCAAAAAAAGCCCCACCTACCATGATTGGTAGTGACAAGCCGGTAACTTTTGAAAAAGCCTGTTATTAGTATTGAATTTCAGTCATTTAAAATGAAATAAAGATGCTTTTCTCTGAATGTCCCTGTCAGGCATTAACTTTTATTTGCGTATGCAGGCATACATTTAATCACGCTTAACAAGTTGTTTACACTTTTAAAAAACGTGCTAACCGTTCACCATGCATTGGCAACCGGACATGAAAATGGCGGAATTGTACAAGGGGACCCAGCAGATAAAAATGCGCAATTAAATCTGACCGGGCTCCTATAGCGAAGGAAATACCTGCACGTAAAAAATAAACAGGCATGCAAGGGCACCAAAACCCCAAACCAGTGAGTTTTTAAATGCCCTGTTGGTATTTTTGGTTGAAAGGCCGGCAATACCTGCTGCGGTCAGAAAAGTTACCGGGTAGGAAAATGTAATCATTTGTTCTTCGCCAAAACTATCCGTAAAAATAAGAAATACGCAAAGCCCAAGGCCCAAACCGAGGAACAGCATTGACCAATAAAGGAGCCTGGATGATTTTTTAAAGGTTTCGTTCATGGGTTGATTGGTTTACGATACGAATGTAATGAAAAATTGTAACGTGGTTTTTCGTTAAATGCACATGTTTTTGAAGCATTTTAACTTACTTCAGAACAATTCAGAAATTGCGTGTAGCCTTTGGGCGCTTTGTGCTAAGTAATACAATGACAGCCTTTCGTAACGGCACTATTTCAGCAACAAGGTATACACAACCAGGTAAAGCAGGTATTCGGCAAAAAAGAAAAGCCAGAAACGTTTGTAAAATGTACGAAGGGAGCGTGC
The DNA here is from genome assembly GCA_035628535.1 of Flavobacteriales bacterium. Taxonomy (GTDB): domain Bacteria; phylum Bacteroidota; class Bacteroidia; order Flavobacteriales_D; family UBA2798; genus DASPJQ01. The sequence goes on from DASPJQ010000191.1 coordinate 1,914, forward strand.
GCTTCTGATATTGGTTGAGGCCACATTCAATACATACAATAAAAGCAATACACCGTGGCCTACCAAAAGAACAACAGGACGCAGGCTGATTGAATAGTTCAATTCAACCGATGAAAACACCATGGTCAATACATAAGCCACAACAACCAATATATTGCCTGCAATAAACACACGTTTTACCGAATATACAAGGGGCATGGTTTTAATACCGTAAACTGCATCGCCTTTTACATCGGTAAGGTCCTTGAACCAGGCAATGGCCACGCTGAATACGGTTATGAAAACCGATAAAAATATAACATGCGCGGGTAAAAAAACGGTTTTATTCACAAGGTGATTAAACACCATAAAAGCACCGATATTGATTAGTATACCCCTTACAAACACAATGGCCAGCGCTGCTGTTACATGTGATTTTTTTAAATGCAGGGGCGGCATGGAATAGGCCCAGCCAATGAGTATGGCCAGGAAAACGATGTAAAACAACCAATGCGAAACATACATGGAGAGCCCCAGGCTGGTAGCCATGCACAACGCAACAATAAGCCCGGCCTGTTCAATCCTTATTTCGCCTGATGGAATGGGTAAACCAGGTTTGTTTATCCGATCAATGTCCACATCGGCAATTTGATTGACCCCTACAATAAAAACGTTGGTGCAAACACCAATACACAAGGCTATCACAAGCAATGGAATATGGCTTGTAAGCTTGTTTTCGCAAATGATGCAATAGAGGGTGATTATGCTTATGACGCTGCCAATAACAGTATGCGGCCGGCTGAACTTCCATATGGCGTTCATGGAACTCACGCGGGATTGATCTCAATAACAATTACCGGGGCCAGGAAGGAACCCATGCGTTTGACATGCACATTTTTTTCGCCTGCAAAAAGCAATTGGTACTGTTTGTACGTGCGCGATTTTAAAACCGAAACCACCCCGTCCCATGTCACCGTAATAAGGTTCACGGGTATAATCCATGTAAAAAACAACCGTTTCCATGAAAAAGGTTTAACAAACGGTGCAAGAAACAGCTGGCCTACGGTTGTCATGAGCACTACTTTTATAAGACAAAACAAGCCGGGTTGAAGGATTTCGGCAATGTAAGCCGTGACGCGGCTTTTGCGCATATCAAGCAACAGGTTTAATTTTTCAGTGTCGCTGAAATGGTGGAGTGCGTTGAACATGGTATAGCAGGCTCCTGTTTTACCAATTACCGCGCGGGCATCAACC
>DASPJQ010000192.1:0-1260 GCA_035628535.1 Flavobacteriales bacterium
ATGTAATTGAGGTGCGTGAGCGTTCAAAATCGCTCGAAGCCATCAACAATTCAATAGCTAGCAATGCCGGTAAATTTGAATGGTTGGACTGGAATGCGTCCGATAAAAAAGGAACGTTTTTACAAATGCCCGAAAGGACCCACATTCCTGAAAACATAAAAGAGCAATTAATTGTCGAATTATATTCTAAATAATTAAATAAGAAAAAACAATGGCTATACTTGATTTTCAAAAGCCTGACAAGGTTATCATGATTGCATCAGACGATATGTCTGGTCAGTTTGAGTTTCGTCCACTTGAACCTGGTTATGGTATTACAATAGGCAATGCGCTAAGAAGGATATTATTATCATCACTTGAGGGCTTTGCCATTACTTCGGTAAAAATTGAGGGTGTTGAGCACGAGTTCTCATCAATCAAGGGTGTTATTGAAGATGTGACCGATATTATTTTGAACTTAAAACAAGTGCGTTTTAAGCGCCAGATTAACAATACCGATACTGAACATGTAGTGATCAACATCAAGGGCCAGGAAACATTTACAGCAGGTGATATAGGAAAATTCACATCGGGTTTCCAGGTATTGAACCCTGACCTGGTGATTTGCCACATGGAAAAAAGCACGGCCCTTAACCTGGAAATTGCCATTGCCAAAGGCCGCGGCTATGTTCCTGCTGAGGAAAACAAAACCAACTCGGCACCCATCGGGACCATTTTTGTTGATTCAATTTTCACGCCTATTAAAAACGTAAAATACGGTATTGAAAACTACCGCGTTGAACAAAAGACCGACTATGAAAAGCTGGTAATGGATGTTACTTCTGACGGCTCAATTCACCCGAAAGAAGCCCTTAAAGAAGCTGCAAAAATTCTTATTCACCACTTCATGTTATTCTCAGATGAGAAAATAACCCTTGATGCACAGGATAAGAAGGAAGAAGAAGAATTTGACGAAACAAGCCTGCACATGCGCCAGTTGCTTAAAACCAAATTGGTTGACATGGACCTTTCAGTTCGCTCATTGAACTGTTTGAAGGCTGCCGATGTTGAAACCCTGGGGGAGCTTGTTGCCTACAACAAAAATGATTTATTGAAATTCCGCAATTTTGGTAAAAAATCATTGACCGAGCTGGAAGACCTGGTTGAGTCAAAAGGCCTGCATTTTGGAATGAACGTTGCGAAATACAAACTGGATAAGGACTAATAATAAAACAGTAGCCAGCCAAAGGCTGTCACGATCGCTATCGGGAGCCCTTTGAA
>DASPJQ010000193.1:0-2293 GCA_035628535.1 Flavobacteriales bacterium
TCACTTATACCTACACCGCCCAGGCAGTAAATAACGTTACCGTTAAATACGCGGGGTTGGTTGTTCAGGTTAAATGGCCATTCACCACCATGCCCTTCAAAAAACTGGAGGTTGGCATCTGATGCATGCAGCGTGCCCACAGCTGTACCGTCTGTATAATGAAATGTTGCTGCCGGATCGGTTGCGGATACGTAAAATCCATATGTTGTAGAGGGTGTTAGTGTTAACCCCAGGCTAACAGGTACCTGAACGGGTACACCCAAGCCGGCCCCTGTTACAACCGCTGAGTCAAGAAAAATCCATCCGGCCGAAGTGGTTGTGCTGCCAACATATGTGCCATTGCGGTAATAAATGGCAATGTTCACGGTACCGTCAACCGTTACGCTGAATGTTTCAAGTGTTAACAGGTTAAGCGCATTCATGTCAAACATATTGCCGTTATAACTGTTGCCCCCCGTAAGTTCGGTTACAAGGGTATCGCAACTGCCACGGCTATGGCTGCGCATGACTTTAGCTGGATCAACACCCGCTAAAATTTCCTTTTTTTGTTGGGTTGTAAGCGTTAACTGGTTTCGTTCTTTATCGCTTTGGGCGAAAGTGAATGACGACAATAATGCCGCAGCACATGCAAGGTAAATTTTCTTCATACTGGATAGTTTGTTTATAATGCAAAATAAGCAGATTCCTGAAGATGGCAAAAAAAATAATATAAAGTGCTTTTTGTTTAAAATGTGCTTATTAGGGTTTAAAAAATGACAGGACAAGTACTGATGCTATTATTATAGGATAAAATAAGTTTAAAACCGGGTTAGCATTCTGCCGCAATTAAGAAAGTAAATTCCATTTATTTTATCGGTTGGCGTTGCCTATACGGTCTGCGCATACAATCTATGAAAAAAATCAGGCCAAGGGATGAATAAAATTTCATTGTTATTTTTTACTGACACGATTATTCCTGCTGCCTGATTAGCGTTTTATGTGTTAAGATTATCAATTGATGTAATTGGCATAAATAAGGAAGATTTTTTCTCTTTGGCTTGTATTTTATGTTTTCGGATACAAAAAAATCAAATCGTGTAAATGGTTCATGTTGAAATAGGGGGCTTTTGTTTTTTTAGCTTTCAGTTCAGGGTGGCTGGCATATAATTTGCCATTGCGTTTCCTTGTAAAACCAGTGCCTTTGAGAGGATAAAAATGAAAAGGTATGAAAACAATTTTTTTTGCAACACTTTTAGCTGTTGCTTCGCTGGCAGTGTTGCCGGCAGAAAACGATTCTGCACATGGTAATAAATATTGTGCGAAAATGAAAGACGGGGTGCTCCGGGTCATGCATGAAGGCACCATTGTTAACTCCACTGTCACGTTAAATAACGGAACAGTGTTACATGCTGACGGCCAAATTGTATATAAAAACGGCACACGAAAGCAACTTGAAGCGGGACAATGTATTTCGCGTGATGGCAAAATAATGAACAAGGATAACAATAAAAAATCAAAATATTAAATCAGCGTATGAATAATTCCTCAAAAAGGGAGGGGGCAGGACATCCCCTGAATTTTGAAAAATTTGCAAGCGAAGGAAACGCTTTTATTCTTTCAATTGCCGATGAGCTGGGTGTTGGGCGCAACAGGGCTGCACGTATCACACGGGCTTTGTTGCATGCTTTGCGTGACAGGGTTCCGGCCGATGATGCCGTAGAGTTTGCGCAAGGTTTGCCCATGGCGTTGAAAGCCGTTTTTCTTGATCAATATGATATTTCCGATACCCCTGTTGTAATAAGAAACCGTGACGATTTCCTGGGATTTATTTATGACAAAGCCGGGCGTACAGCAGCAGCCGATTTTGCTGAACCAGGTTCCGTAGAAAAAGCGTTGCAGGGTTTTTTCCGGGTGCTTTACGAGTATATGGACAGGCACCAGGTTTTAGCTTTGAAACGTTTGCTGGGAAAAGATATTGGTATGTTGATAGATCGCGGTATGCCGTACACGAATTTTGTATTGTAGACTTTTAAATAATTGCCTATTAAAGCCGGGTTTGATGATGTTAATCCCGGCTTTTTGATGGTATAATTTTTTATGTATTGCCGATTTTTTGCCCCTGTCTGGATCCACATTGGCTCCTGGACAAAATACAAACCCTGTTTCGCAGCATGATCCGGTTTTTCTTTGGAATAAAGCAAGCTTTCAACGCGCTTTATTGAAAAAGAAAAACCCCAACGTGCGAAGCGCGTTGGGGTTTGTTGTTGCTCTCGTGATCCCGCTGGGACTCGAACCCAGGACCCATACATTAAAA
>DASPJQ010000194.1:0-4455 GCA_035628535.1 Flavobacteriales bacterium
CCGCACAAAAAATTCAGACCATGTATTTCATCAATATACCTGCAAATTGAACAGTGTAAACAGGCAAGGACTCCGCGATTATCTTGCCGAAAAAGGAATTCCAAGCATGATTTATTACCCGATTCCATTGCACATGCAAAAAGCATACGCTGATGCACGATACAAGCCTGGCATGTTCCCCGTAACAGAAAAATTATGTGAATGCGTTATTTCATTTCCAATACATACAGAATTGAATGACGATACCTTGAAATTTATTACTGAAAACGTTAAAGAATATATAAGTAAATAAGAAATCAGAAAAACCAAAATAGACTGAACGTATGAAAATTGCAGTTGTTGGAACCGGATATGTGGGATTGGTTACAGGAACCTGTTTTGCCGAAACGGGCAATGACGTTACCTGTGTAGACATTGATGCCAATAAGGTTGAACGGATGAAAAACGGTGAGGTCCCCATTTATGAACCACACCTTGATGTGTTGTTTGAACGCAATATCAAACAGGGCCGTTTGAAGTTCACCACGCAATTAAAAGACGCAGTGGATACTGCCAAAATTATATTTCTTGCGCTGCCTACGCCACCGGGCGAAGATGGCTCAGCCGACTTATCGTATATACTTGGCGTGGCCGGGGAACTTGGTAAAATAATTACCGAATACAAAGTCGTCATTGACAAAAGCACGGTTCCCGTTGGTACGGCCGAATTGGTTAAACAAAAAATGGCCGAACATGCACAGGTCGATTTTGATGTAGTATCAAATCCCGAGTTTTTACGCGAAGGTTTTGCCGTTGATGATTTCCTTAAACCCGATCGCGTGGTTATTGGAACAAGCAGCGCAAAAGCGCGCACCATTATGGAAGAACTGTACAAACCTTTTGTGCGCCAGGGCAACCCGATTATTATCATGGATGAGAAATCGGCCGAGCTGACCAAATATGCCGCCAATGCATTTTTAGCAACCAAAATCACGTTCATGAATGAAATTGCCAATTTTTGCGAAAAGGTTGGAGCCGATGTTGACATGGTACGCATTGGCATAGGAAGTGATTCGCGCATTGGTAAACGTTTTTTATTTCCAGGAATAGGCTATGGCGGAAGCTGTTTCCCGAAGGATGTAAAGGCCCTGGCCAAATCGGGGAAAGAGGCAGGATACAGTTTCAGGATCATAGAGTCGGTAATGAGCGTGAATGAGGAACAAAAACTGCGTTTGTATCACAAGGTAAAAGAACACTACAAAGGTGATTTGAGGGGGAAGACATTTGCCTTGTGGGGACTTGCCTTTAAACCGGATACCGATGATATTCGTGAGGCCCCTGCGCTTTACGTAATTGAAGAACTTCTGCTGGCGGGTGCCAAAGTACGCGCCTTTGATCCCGAAGCCATGGAAAATGTCAAACGCGTTTTTGGTGACAAAGTTTATTTTGCCAATGATCAGTATGATGCCTTAACCGGTGCAGATGCTTTATTGATTGCAACCGAATGGGCCGTGTTCAGAACACCCGATTTTGATAAAATTGAATCGGTACTCAAAGCAAAAGTGATATTTGACGGACGTAATTTGTATGAGTTGAAGCAAATGAGGGACCATGAGTTCACCTATTACTCAATTGGCAGGGAAACTGTTTAATTGGCAAATTTGAGAATTTGGGAATTAGCAAATTTGTACCTGCAAATTCTCTCATTAATGCGTACCAGTCATCTCCTCATCCACTACCAATGTAAAATCAGCCTTGCCAATATTTTCCTTCTCAAGTTTTGAAGCGTCTTTTTGCAAAATGGTGGTAAAGGTGGCACAGCTTACCGACACATTGTATTTTTGCAGGTAATGCATTATACCCTGGAAATTATCACTGTGATAGGCACCGTTATAATGCAGGAACAAACCGCCATCCACCAGATTTTTATTGATGAAATGGGCCATGGTGGCGTCTTTTACTGCCTGTGCACTTACCATGTTTATGCCCGAGCCATGACCCATGTCCATTTTCAGGATATCAGAGTATCCTTTTAACGAAGTATCGACTGATAGCGGCAACGGACAAATATATTTTTTTGCATCATCACTGAAATTCATCAATTCTTCTTTTCCTTTTTTAGAAACAACCGAAGCGTAACGCCTGGGAATATTTGTTGCCACGAATTTAAGTTTATTGGTAACGGCAAAATTGACCAAAGGCTTATAGTCTGTTTTATAGTTGGGCCAAAGACGCATTTCCGATTCAAAATTCTTTTCGGTAATTTTTCCTGAGAGGTACTCATCAACCAGCAATTGCTGGTCGGCTTCAAACATTTCGGCACCCAGCACAAGGTTTTTATTTTCGGCAAACAGGCTCTGCGTTAATTTTAACTGCAACCAGTGTGAAATAGGATTGTTGTGCAGTTCGCCAAAAAATATCACATGCATCCCCTTGCATTGCTGCACCAGCTCTTTCCATGAAATTTCACGGCCGCGTTTATCAAAAATACGGTAAGCAACAGGATCGGCTTTAAAGGCCTGGCTTACCAAAAGCACTGCCAATGATGCTATAATTAAGGTTTTCTTCATAATTAACAAATGCGTTATTCATATTGGCAAATATGCATTAATTTTGCGAAAAATGGGTAAAAAAGTTGTCGTTGGTTTATCGGGAGGTGTTGACTCGAGCGTTGCAGCATACCTGCTTAAGGAGCAGGGTTATGATGTAATAGGCATATTCATGCGCAACTGGCACGATGAGTCGGTGACCCTGGACAATGAATGCGCGTGGATTGATGACAGCCGCGATGCCTTACTGGTGGCCGAAAAACTTAACATCCCGTTCCAGGTCCTTGACATGAGCAAACCATACTTTGAACGTATAGTTGAATATATGTTTGCCGAATATGAAAAAGGACGTACACCCAACCCCGATGTTTTATGCAACCGTGAAATAAAATTTGATGTGTTTCTTGATGCAGCCATGAAACTGGGGGCCGACTATGTAGCTACAGGACATTATTGCCAAAAAGATTCCATCATCGTTAACGGAAAGACCATTTACCGCTTAAAAGCCGGTGCCGATAAAACAAAGGACCAGAGCTATTTTTTATGCCAGGTAAACCAACAACAGTTAAGCAGGGCGCTTTTCCCTATTGGACATTTGCAAAAAAAGGAAGTGCGTGAAATTGCCGCACGGCTTGAGTTGGTTACTGCAGGAAAAAAAGATTCACAGGGATTGTGTTTCGTTGGAAAAATTAGCCTTCCGGAATTTTTACAGCAAAAATTAAGCGTTAAAAAAGGGGCTATTGTGGAAGTGGACCAAACCTACATTCTTTCCCAAAAAAAGGTCAATAACGATTTGTTTGAACAATCGAAGGCCTATGACTATTCCAATTATGCCGGTAAAAATCGTGGTGAGCATGATGGTGCCCATTACTTTACAGTTGGCCAACGTAAAGGCTTTTCGGGCGGAGGCACCAAAAAACCGTTATTTGTGCTGCATACCGATACCTCAAAAAACATTGTTTATGCAGGCCAGGGCGATGATCACCCCGGATTATACAGAACTGTGCTTAGAATGAACCTTGATGAAGTTAACTGGCTTCGTCCCGAGAGAACACCAACCCTAAACAACCCTATACCCATAAAGGCCCGCATACGTTACAGGCAACCCCTTGAAAATGCGGAATTGATATTGCAAGACAAACATGTTTACCTGGTTTTTGAGAAGGCTGTAAGGGGCATAACCCCGGGACAATTTGCCGCCTGGTATGAAGGTGACGAACTGCTTGGGTCAGGGGTCATTGCTGAATAAAAACAAGGTCACTAATTTTTTTTACATAAACGTACCGAATTAAAAAACATTTTATATTAGCCGCATGTTGCTGATTTAACCAACCGGCATGGAAATGGAAAAAAAGAAAAGAATAATAAGCCAGGAAAATTTGGAACCAAGGGTTTTGGAAATGTTCCAGAAAAAATACCCTAACGGCTTTACCGGTTTTGTGCAAAACATAACTTCACCAAAAGGCGAAACGCTGCATGTTGTCCCATTGGAAACCGATGATTCAATTTACCTTGTTAAAGTAAAACTTACAATAAAGAAAAGCCGTGAAGATGAAGATGAAGAAGATTTTGGCGATGATATACCGGAATCAGGTGACGGGTTGGAAGGTGACAAGGATGAATTTGGCGGGAACGATGAAGAGGAGGACAACTATGGTGACACACCCGAAGAACCCATAGACGATGACGATGATGACGATGATTAAATAAAATGAAAGCCGCTTTTAAAAGCGGCTTTTTTGTTTAATTGTTTATTTAAAAAATATTCAATAGCTGAATCATCAAATGCAACGGCAACGTTGCCAATCACAGAATAAATACAAGGCTAAACTAATTGGATTTCCAGGGAGCCGTTAAATTGAACTCCGGAATTTCGGCTTCAAACACGGTATCATCATCAACACGTAAAAACTTATAGCTGCCACGC
>DASPJQ010000195.1:0-5819 GCA_035628535.1 Flavobacteriales bacterium
ATTCAACCCAATTTTTCTTAAAACTATCCGTTATCGCACACTTGTTACCGCCTTGTGTTATCTTTGTAAAATCAGGAGCTGGAAACTCAAAAATGAAATGCCTCTCCATAATCATACTTACATGCTTCAACCTCTTCGCAACGGCCCAGTCTTCCTTCGAAAAATACTACAATGAACGCTCCGATTACTTTAATAAATTACCTGATGAAAAACAGGACAGCAATGAAGGCTTAAACATCCTCCTAGAAATAGAAACAAACTACGGCAAACTTTCTCCGGGCGAAAAACAAAAATTCTCCAGGCGCATGGGCGATACCTTTCTCATGACTTCGGGCGTGTATTCCATTCAGCAAAAATTACCCGAGTCAATTGCCTATTTGCAAAAAGCAGCCGAGGCTCGCAGTGGCGACCTGAACATTGAATTCATCAACAGCGTAAAAATGTTTGACAACGTGCGCAACGAACCGGGGTTTAAAAACATACTCGCCAGCCTTGATAAGTATAAACCCGCAAAGCCCGATATCAGCGCAACACCCATTCCTGCAAAGCAGTTGAAAAAAGACCTTACCATACTTAAACAATCTCTGGAAGAAGCACACCAGGGATTGTATACCTACAACACAAAAGCCGAAATAAATACATTGTTTAAACAGGCTGAATCAAAACTTGATCGCGCCTTAACACCCCTGGAATTTTACCGCATCATTGATCCACTCGTTGTGGCCGTAAAGGACGGGCATACCCGTGTAAGTTTTCCCGATCAGCCTGCATCCGTTAAAAACCATTTGCCTTTATCATTCATTATCCTTGAAAATAAATTGTACCTGTACAAATCACTCGTGCCCGCTTACACCAATTGGGTGGGTAAGGAGGTGGAGAGCATCAGCGGCCAGTCAGCAGCAACGCTTATTAAGGCTACCGAAACCTATTTTTCCTCTGACGGCAGCAACATCACCAACAAACATTACCAGGCCAGGAATCCGTATAAATTCAGCTGCCTCTTAACAACACTGCTTGGGCGACAGGAAAAATTCGAACTTGTTGTTAAGAACGAATCCGCTCCCGTAAACATAAGCGGCATCACGGTTGACTCCTTAAAAATCCTCCGCAAAGCCGAGCCGGAGAAACTTCCCATTGAATTTACCCTGTTAAAAGACAAATCAACCGCCATCATTACCTGCCGCAGTTTTGCGGGCGATGCCTTTGAGCGGTACAACATAGACATGCGTACCTTTTTAACCAACGCCATGAAGCAGGTAAAAGACAACAACATTCAAAACCTTATACTTGATGTACGCGGCAATGGTGGAGGGCAGGACGTGCTGGGCCGCATGCTGTTTTCCTGTTTCGTGCAAAATGAGTTCAGGTATTACCAATCCCTCACCGTGGCCAAAAACAATTTTAAGCTTTTTGACTATGTTGAGGGCGGTGTAAAAGCCATGCCCGCCAATTATGCCACCAAAAACAAACAAGGTACGTGGGACGTGAGTGCTGAGTCCAACGGCAACGTAGGCATTCATAAACCCTTTGAAAACGGCTTTACAGGGCAGCTGTACGTGTTGATTGACGGTGGCTGCTTCTCAACCACCAGTGAAATGCTTTCGCACCTGCACGCGTACACCAAAGCTGTATTTGTGGGGCAGGAGAGCGGGGGCAACTACTACACCAACAATTCAGGTCTGGTAGCAGGTGTAACGCTTCCAAACAGCCATGTTGTGGTAAACGTGCCCATGCTAAAATACGTCATGGCTGTGCCGGATAAATATAGTCCAAAGGACAGGGGAATAGTACCGAATCACGAGGTAGTGCCAGGTATTGATGATTTGGTAAAGGGTAAGGATGTGGTGTTGGAGTATGTGCTGGGACTAGTTAAATAGTTTAGGAGTTCACAGTTTCTAGTTGGGGACTTAGGAGTATGCAGTTTCGTGTCAGTATATCAGTTATCAGTATACCCGTAGATCAGTTATCAGTGAGTTCTTAGTGATGGTAAGTTGTGAGTATATCGGTATATTAGTTATCCGTGATTTCTTACTTGTACACTGATACACGGATATACTGATAACTGATACACTAAAATAGAAATTCGCGAGTCGAAGGATCTGCGTCCAGGTGATGTTTGGTGCCAGGAATTAGCGTGATGATAATAACTTTCTGGAACAGGGCTTATGGAATTGATTAGATAATTTCATTATATATATATTTCTATATACCAACAAAATTGAACGTATTTCTACAGAAAATGCAGTGTAAAAATACGGTACTATAGCAAAATGCTTTTCTTGATTTTGAATTTAATATATTTGAAATATTTTCAATATCTATAACCAGAATTTAAAATAGTATGAATAACAATGAGATTTTAAATCCTAAATTAATAGACAACACTACTTTTTCAATTGGTTTTCCAGATAAAAATTGGAATTCTATTATCACCGAGGACTACTTGCGAAAGCCCGGGCCGAAGGCAACGCCCTGTTATCAGTTATTCGTTATCGGCTGCCGGTTATCAGCGGGCATGTGCATAAAATTTTACTTGGTAAGCAATTATAACGAATACGGGCACCGGCATGACTTGCCTTGTTAATAACCCAAACCAGGTTTTCCTTTGAAATTCCCCTTTCAAAATCCGAATTAACCAAGCCGCACCCTAAACCCAAACCCTCACACCCCCTAACTAGAAACTAGAAACTAGAAACTAAAAACCCGAAACTCGCTAAACTTTCCCTAACAAAATCAACAATTTGACCAAATTTACATCATTTAATGACTAAAAAACCGTCAATATTAACATTTTACCTACATTTGCTGTTGATAACTGCCAAGCAAAAGCCCTAGCCGGCCCATGGAATTATACAAACTTTGGTGGGAGTTGTAAAGTTCCTAGTTTCTAGTTACTGGTTGGGGAACCTCAATGGCCGCAGGTTTATACAAACCACCCGGGTTATGAAGGTGAAAATTGTACCCACACAGTACGCCAAAATAATACCCAAGAACAAGAAACGCGTAACTAGAAACTAGTAATTAGTAACTAGAAACTGAAAAACTAAATTAAGAACAAGTAGCGATTTAACTATATGGCAAAACAAGACGTAGGATACAGCGAAGATAATATACGCACCCTCGAAAGCCAGGAACACATACGCCTGCGCCCGGGTATGTACATTGGTAAATTAGGCGATGGAAGCGCGCCCGATGACGGGATTTATATTTTGCTGAAAGAGGTGATTGATAACTGTATTGACGAGTACGTAATGGGCCACGGCAAACAGATTGACGTGACCGTTAGCGACAAGACCGTTACCATACGCGACTACGGCCGCGGGATCCCTCTCGGAAAAGTGGTGGATGCCGTAAGCAAAATGAACACGGGTGCCAAGTACGACAGCAAAGCGTTTAAAAAATCGGTGGGACTGAACGGTGTTGGTACCAAAGCGGTAAATGCCCTGAGCGAGGTGTTTATTGTAGAGGCTTACCGCGACAAGGAAGTAAAACGGGCCGAGTTCTCGGAAGGGCGGCTGACTGCCGACAAACGGTTGGCAAAAACCACCGAGCCCAACGGGACCATGATCCAGTTTACGCCCGACAAAAAAATGTTCAAGAACTACCACTTCCGCACGAATTACATTGAGAAAATGCTGTGGAATTACTGTTACCTGAACCCGGGCCTGATCATTTATTTTAACGGTGAACGTTTCCAGAGCCAGAACGGTTTGCTTGACCTGCTCAAAGAGAACATGAGCGAGCAGCCGCTGTACCCCATAATACACATGACCGATGAGGACATTGACATTGCCATGACGCATACCGATGCCTACGGTGAGGAATTGTACAGTTTTGTGAACGGGCAGTACACCACCCAGGGCGGTACGCACCAGAACGCTTTTCGCGAGGCAGTGGTTAAGACCCTGCGTGATTTTTACAAAAAAGAATACGATGTGGCCGATATCCGTTCAGGGATTTGTGCGGCCATAAGCATCAAAGTGATTGAACCGGTATTTGAAAGCCAAACCAAAACCAAGCTGGGCTCAAACGAAATGGAACCGGGTGGTAAAAGCGTGCGCGCGTTCATGGCCGACTTTTTAAAGGCCAAACTGGAAATATTCCTGCACAAGAACAGCGAAGTGGCCGATGCCTTGCAACGCAAGATCATTGCCAGCGAACGCGAGCGCAAAGAACTGAGCGGGATTAAAAAACTGGCAAAGGACCGCGCCAAAAAAGCCAACCTGCACAACAAAAAACTGCGCGACTGCAAGATCCATTTAACGGACAGCAAAAATCCGCGCAGGCTGGAAACAACCCTGTTTATTACCGAGGGCGACAGTGCCAGCGGAAGCATCACCACCTCGCGTGACGTGAACACCCAGGCCGTATTCAGCTTGCGTGGGAAACCGTTGAACACGCACGGCCTTACCAAAAAAATTGTATACGAGAACGAAGAGTTTAATTTGATACAGGCAGCCCTTGACATTGAGGACGACCTGGACAATTTACGTTACAACAACATTGTGATTGCTACCGATGCCGATGTGGACGGTATGCACATACGCCTGCTCATGATGACGTTCTTTTTGCAATTTTTTCCCGACCTGGTGAAGAACGGTCACCTGTACATTTTGCAAACGCCTTTGTTCCGCGTACGCAACAAGAAAGAGACCATTTACTGCTACAGCGACCAGGAACGCCAGAAGGCCCTTGCCAAATTGGGTAAAACAGCCGAGATAACCCGCTTTAAAGGTTTAGGCGAAATAAGTCCTGACGAGTTCAAGAACTTTATTGGTCCCGACATTCGCCTTGAACCGGTTGTAGTAGGCAAGGAAAGCATAAACGGTATTTTGGATTACTACATGGGCAAGAACACCCCCGAAAGGCAGGATTTTATTATTGATAATTTGAAGGTGGAGAAGGATGAGGCGAAGGAAAGTGTAGTTGAGCAAGAGGTGGTGGAGGAATAGTTTTAGGGTTTTTCAGTTTCTAGTTTCTAGTTTCTAGTTCTGGAATCTAATTTGGAGAGACTTGAAAAAAGGCTTAAACTGGAACCGGAAAAGCGGCAATTGCAAAAATTACAGGTAAAAAAATATAAAATTGAAGTCCTTAACATTAACACAAAACAAACTAACCAGTAAGCGATTGAATTACAAACTAACAAACCAAGTAAATACTCAAAACCAGAAACTAGTAACTAGAAACTAGTAACTAGTAACTAGAAACTAAATTAACTAACATCACAAATAACTTACACATACACAAAATGGGAACAATTAAAAAATTTGAAGAACTGGAAATGTGGCAGCGGGCCAGGAAATTGAATAACGAGATTTACAACATCATTAATTATGAAAAGCTTTCTAAAGATTACAAACTAAAAGAGCAAATGAATGGATCATGTGGTTCAATCATGGATAACATTGCGGAAGGCTTCGAAAGGGACGGGACCAAAGAATTTAAAACATTTCTTGGGTATTCTAAAGGATCAAGTGGTGAATTGAAATCCCAATTGTACAGGGCCCTTGACAGAGGTTATATCACAAAAGAGGAATTTGATATGCTATATGATGAGACGCACCAAATTGGAAAAATGATTAATGGATTTATGACTTATTTGAGAAATACAGAATTCAGGGGCAATAAATTTAAAGAGCCCGAAACACCTCATGGATTGACCAACTACTCTAAACCAAAAGAAAATCCCAAGAACTAGAAACTAGAAACTAGAAACTAGAAATTGACAGTAACAACTTAAGTACCAGATAGAAATTACTCAGATGGCGAAAAAGAAAGACAACAAAAAAGACGACAAGAAAAAAAGTAAACCAAAAGGC
>DASPJQ010000196.1:0-8019 GCA_035628535.1 Flavobacteriales bacterium
ATACATTTGTACCGCATTACGGTTCTTCTTATTCAAACGTTTGAATGAAAGATTAAAAGGGAATCACGCGAAAATCGTGAACAGTTCCCGCTGCTGTAAGGGCCATTAAACTGTTACCATCTTATGCCACTGCCTCCGTGATGGAGGTCGGGAAGGCGGTAACAGCGCCCAAAGTCAGAAGACCTGCCGCATGCAAAACCAATTAAGCTAACGGGAAAATTAGCCTTGCGGAATGAAAAAAAGTATCTCATACCTCATTTGTTTATGGCTTCCGGCCATGGTAAAGGCGCAAAAGGTGCCCGATACTGCGCATTCACCTGAATTGAATGCCGTAGAAATTGTTTATTTCAACCATACCAACGGCATCAAACAAGTACATATTGAACACGATGCGTTTATTTACAACAATGGCCGTTCCCTTGCCGACATATTGCGTAACGATGGCCATGTATACATAAAACAATATGGACCAGGCCAGCTTTCAACCATCAGCATGCGCGGTGGAAACGCCTCGCAAACCCAGTTGCTATGGAAAGGGTTTAATTTAAATAACCTCTCGGTGGGTCAAACCGATTTTTCATTAGTACCCGCAGCATTATTTAACTCAGTTACGCTTGAAATGGGTGCGGCAGGAGCAACTGGCGGCAACGGGGTTGTTGCAGGAGGTATTACCCTAAACAACAGTCATGAAATTTTTGAAGGTGAAAAATGGAACCTCTCAGCAGGCATGAACACCGGAAGTTTCGGCCGGTTTGCCGGAAATTTATCGTACAACCAAAAGTTCAGGAATATACTTATTTCATTCAAACCCTTTTATTCGGGCATCAAAAATGATTTTCCCTACACCGATGCTGACGGCAATAAAAAAACCATGACACATGCCAGCGTTTTAAATTACGGAGGGTTGGGTTCGGTTGAATTTTATTTAAAAAAACATCATTTGTCTGTTGATACATGGATCCAATCCACGCACAGGGAAATTCCTGCTGCAATTGTTGAGGCCACCCATGTGCAAACGCAGGACGATAAAACACGTAAAATTGCATTGAACCACGCCCGTAAATCACGCGGATGGTTTTATAAAAACCGCCTTGGGTGGTTTTATGATAAGCTGGATTTTATACAATCGCCACTGCTAACGTCAGGTTACATCACCCATAATTTTTTGGCTGAAACCGTTTCTTCCTGGAAGGTTCAAAACTTTAACCATTCTGTTGCAATAAATGCTTCAATGGCTTTTTCGGAAAACACCGGGTATGAAGCAGGCGTAAAACAACTGTTCCGCGGTTCCATCGGTTATTTTACCGAACTATCAAGGCCGCATAAAAAATTAACGTGTGTTTCGCTGGCGTTGAAAGAAGAACTCAATGCGGGAACAGTATCCATTCCCATTCTGCAAACAGGAATAGAGGGCCATTTATTACGCCTGGGCAAGCGTGGCCGTTGGGGAAGCGGACAAAAAACATTCATTAATTACAAAATAAACGCGGGTACAGTTTACCGGTTCCCTACGCTCAATGACCGGTACTGGTTACCGGGCGGAAACCCGTTTTTAAAACCTGAAAAAGGGTATACTGGAAATGCGAGCCTCATTTTTAGACAAAACATTGGCCAAAACCGCAATTTCATAGAGATTGATTTTACGCATTATGAACGGTACGTGTATGATTGGATTATGTGGCAACCGCGCAATGGCTATTGGACCCCGCAAAACCTGCTGGCGGTATGGAGCCGCGGAAATGAAACCGAAATGCGTTTTGAATTCGGAAAAAAAATAAAATACCATTCAAAATGGCTGTTTAATTATACGTTGTCAACACAGGAAAAAAGCTCCCTTGAAAACGACAATTCCATTGGCAGGCAGTTGATATATACGCCCATGTAGAATGTAAACGGTGAAGTTGGTATACGGTATGGTGCATTTAACCTTAGCGGCACGTTTGCCTATTACGGTTATCGTTACACATCAAGTGATAATTATGAATACCTGAAGCCTTTTCATTTGTTCGGGGCGCGCATGCTGTGTGCTGCGGGAAATCCCAAAATCAATTTGAACCTGTATGCCGAAGTGGATAATATAGCCAATATAAATTATTACTGGGTGGCACAGCGGCCGGCATTGCCAAGGAATTTTAATGTAGGGATAATTATAAAAACAACAAAATTGAAAAAATAAAAGCAAACACCACTTATATAAAAAATTCCGCGGAAGTCTGCAGTGGTGCACGAAATAAAGAAACAAACATTATTAAAATAAAATGAAACCGCTTTACGGTTCGCGAACTCAATTAAAAAACAAATTATTATGAGCAAACACTTTTACAAAACAATCTTTTTTTCTCCCGCACTTTTAATGGGCATGCAGGGTAACACACAAACCGTTTCAACATTCAGCGAAACAGTTTTAACGGTCAACAGCTACAACAACGGCAGCGACCTTAGCGGTGGGTTTAACAGCGGCAATGCGTTTTTCCCCAATAGCTATGATACTTCATGGGGGGGCTACTGGGCAAGCGGCTGGAGCATAAGCAATATATATGATACCGTGACGCAGCCTTCCGATTTCTATACCCAGTTATACAATGCAAAGGAGGTGATACCTTCAACAGGTGATGCCAATTTTGCTGTGGGGACGCAATATTCCCGCATTATTTTAAGCGGTGCTGCAGCCGGCAAAGTGGTAAACGGTTTTCATGTCACCAATTCAACGTATGCATATAACAGCATGAAGCTTGGCGACAGTTTTGCGAAAAAATTTGGCGGCACCAGCGGTACCGATCCCGATTACTTCAAACTGGTTGTAAAAAATTATTACGGAGGGGTTATGGGTACCGATAGTGTGGTGTTTTTCCTGGCTGACTATACGTTTTCCACCAGTTCAATGGATTATATTGTTGACGAATGGACCTGGGTGGATCTGACACCATTGGGAAATACCGACAGCCTGGAATTCATTTTGCGTTCAACCGATGTAGGGAGTTTCGGTATCAATACCCCGCTCTATTATGCCATAGATAATTTAACCACGGCCGATTCACCTGCTGCAGTTGCAGATTTTTCAGGCAGGGACAATGTTTCGGTTTATCCGAATCCGTTTAGCAATGCCATTACCGTTAACGCCAGCGGGCCTATTAATGTTGTTTTGCGTGATGCCAGCGGCAAAGTAATATTGACCGCTAAAAGTCATAATAGTATAAAAATGGACTCCGAAAAACTTTCAGCGGGTGTATATTTGTTGAACGTTAATGGTAAAACATATAAATTGATTAAATAATTAAGAACACCATGAGCTTGGTTTAATCAAGCATTGAACCGGTATAAACTATACCTATGAGCCTTACCCACATTCCTGAAAAAACATGAAACTTTATAAGTATATATTATTATTCATTTTAGCATCAGGCACGATCTTTTCCTGTAAAAAGGACATACCGCCTGAAAGACCGCAGGAAGATGTTACGCTGGGCGCCAGCGGTGGCGTGTTTATTGTGAATGAGGGGAATTATTTATTCGGCAATGCAAAACTGGGTTATTACAACAAAGCCGAAAACTCAACCGTTATTGACCTGTATGAGGAAACCAACGGGACCGGTGCAGGCGATGTGTTGCAAAGTATGTATGTATTTAATTCACGTGCTTTTTTGGTTGTAAACAATTCAGGATACATCAAGGTTTGCGACCCGGTGACCCTGGCCAATACGGCAACCATAGCCGGGTTCACCTCACCGCGGTATTTTTTACCGGTAAGCAACAACAAGGCCTATGTAACCGATTTGTATGCAAACAAAATCTGGATTGTTAATTTAGCATCGAACAGTATTAGTGGTTCTGTACCACTCAATGGGTGGTGCGAAGAAATGGCCGAAATATTTGGCATGGTTTACATCGCCAATTATACCAGGGGAAAAGTATACGTATTGGACGCTTCAACCGATGTACTGGTTGACAGTATTTCGCTGACAAAAGGCTGCGGCAGCATCCGGCAGGATGCCAATGGCAAATTGTGGGCCTTGTGTTCGGGCGAAACCGCTACCTCAACCCCGGCCGCACTTTACAGGATTGATCCCATTACCAACAATGTTGAATTTACCCTCCCACTGCCCAATTCGCCCGCGCGGTTATGCACCAATGGAACGGCTGATACGCTTTACTTTCTCAACAGCGGGGTCTACCAGTTTCCCATTGCATCAACCAGCATGAGTGCATCACCGTTAATTCCAACCGGGACCTCCAATTTTTATGGCCTTGGCATTGATCCGCATACCAGTTTAATTTACGTAAGCGATGCCAAGGATTACATCCAGTATGGCCGTGTTTTAATTCACAAACCGAATGGAACGTTTGTAAAGGAGTTTGATACGGGGATTATACCGGGAGATTTTTGGTTTCAGTAGACATTAGACTTCAGACGCTAGATAACAGAATAAGCAGGTGTCTTGGTTTTTCCTGATTGTTACGGGGTAACATATATGAAGGAAATGATCAAGGTTCATTTCAATTACTTTATTGCGGTTTTTTGGGTATTCTAATGGTTCGAAACCTTACTTCCCTACGGCATACTCCCAGCTTTTAACCTCAGCCTTGCGGTAAATAATTTTTATGCGGATTGTTTTTGCACCTGCATCGGGCTTAACGTCAAAACCTGTTTTGGTTTTATTGGAAACCTTTCCGTTTTCACATTCAATTTTTATATCCTTTTCGTTGCAGAAATAAACGAACTTATTGAAAACATTTTCGGTCACATAATTTTCATCGGTACGGCCAATGGAAAAACAGCCTTTGATTTCATTGGTTACTTTGGCCGGACTCAATTCGCCAACCGAACCAATGACCTTGAATTTTTTGGCGTAAACGGTTTCCATGGTTGCCGGGTCTGAAACAAAAACATCTACATCCTTTTTGGTTTTTGTTACCAGTTTATACACCGTACTGCTCTGTTTAACCAATATGGCATTGGTAGCTGTAATGCGGTACCGGGTTAGCATGGGAAAATTAAATTGAACCAGGTTGGTATCGTTCATGACAACATAATTGGCGTTGGCTTTTTCAACCACGGCACAGGGAACGGAATTGTCTTGAATACCGAATGACAGTATGAAAAAAAAAGCTATTGAAAATATTTTTACCATCACATTAATTAAAACTCTTCAACGCGCAATTCAAATGCCGGACCCTGTTCGCCAGGCTCACCTGCATTGCCCGACCGGCCTGGACTACCCTGCGACCCACCGCCACTTCCACCGTTTCCTGCTGATCCGCCTCTACCGGCAATACCTCCGGCCCCCCCGCTGCTTATGATATTTAAATATCCCATAATTTCACTGGCGTTCGTATGTACTATCACCGTTATTTTTCCTCCAGGCCCCCCTTTCCCTCCATTGCCGCCATTGCCACCGTTGCCACCGTTACCGGCCGATTTATCCTCCTTGGCATCTTTTCCGTTTGAACCCGATCCACCTGAACCTCCGCTTCCACCCTGGCCACCCTGACTGCTTATGGTAACACCTTTTGCGGGATACGGACAATGGTAAATGTACTGTTGGCCCGTGGTTTCTTCAATTACATACAGGTAAAAAATTTCCTTTTGGAGCGCCTCGTCAAGTTCCTTTTTAATTTTTACTGTAATATTTTTTCCCGGGAACCCATCGCCACCATTTCCCCCCATATCTCCATCTTTCCCGTTGCGGAATAAAATAGGCGTGCCTCCATTGCTGCCATTGGTGCCCGGAAGGCCCTGGTTACCCTCGAACGAAGCCGAAATGGCCTCTCTAAAATTCATTTTAATATCAAACGTATAATCGCATTTGGTTTCAGGGTTATACGAATTTACTTTGACCTGGCAGCCTGAAAGCGATTTATTACTTGTTTTTATAGGAAAATAAATAATCCCGTTTTGCGCGCTGCACTCCGGATTCATGGATGTAAACGAAATAAGTTTGTCAACCCGGTTCCAGGTTACTTCCTTGCGTTTGCGTTTTGTAACAATGTAAAATTTGAACCTTACCGCTGAACCGTAGGTTATAACTTTGCCTGTAGTGTCCATTTCAACAATAATTTCTTTGATACGCTCGGCATGCACGGTAAAACACGTGCAAATAAGGGCAAATGCTACTAAGATTTTAAACATAAGTCAAATTGTCATTTTTGCGTAAGGTGGCATATTTGTTGTCAAATACGCACTATAAAATTAAAAAAATATGGCAACCGGAACGATAAGAGTTAATACTGAGAACATTTTCCCCATTATCAAGAAGTTTCTGTACAGCGACCACGAGATTTTTCTGCGGGAACTGGTTTCAAACGGGGTGGATGCCTGCCAAAAAATCAAGACCCTGTCAAGTTTAGGCGAATTTAAAGGCGAAACTGGCAGACTGTTCGTAGAGGTTAAGCTGGATAAAAACGCCAAAACCATTACTATAACCGATTCGGGCATAGGTATGACGGCCGAAGAGGTGGAAAAATACATTAATCAGGTAGCTTTTTCGGGGGCCGAAGAATTTTTGAACCAGTATAAAGACAAGGCACAGGGTATAATAGGCCATTTTGGTCTCGGGTTCTATTCATCGTTCATGGTATCCAAAAAAGTGGAAATTGTGACCCAATCATGGAAAGACGGGGCCAAAGCCGTGCGTTGGGAATGCGATGGTACCACCAATTATACCTTAACTGAAACCGAAAGACCGGCAGGCCGTGGTACCAATATTATTTTACACATTGCCGATGACAGCGAAGAATTCCTGGACGAGTACCGTATTCGCGAGATACTGACAAAATACTGCAGCTTTTTACCGGTTGAAATTATTTTCGGTACGCGCAAGGAAAAATCGGGCCTGCAGGACACTGAAGGAAAAGACATTGAAACCGATGTACCCGATGTTATAAATGACACGAACCCGCTTTGGACCAAAGCGCCCAATACTTTAAAAGAAGAAGATTACAAGGAGTTTTACAGCAAATTGTACCCGTATGCCGAACAGCCTTTGTTCAATATCCACCTGAATGTTGATTACCCGTTCAATCTTACCGGTATTTTATATTTTCCAAAATTAAACCGCGAAAAATTCGAGTTCCAGAAAAACAAAATTCAGCTTTATTCCAACCAGGTTTTTGTGACTGAAAATGTTGAAGGAATTGTTCCTGATTTTTTAACCATGCTGCACGGGGTATTGGATTCGCCAGATATTCCGCTGAACGTTTCGCGCTCGTATTTGCAGAGTGATGCCAATGTAAAAAAAATATCGGCCCACATCAGCAAAAAAGTAGCCGACAAGCTGGAGGAAATGTTCAAAAACAACCGTGCCGATTTTGAGCAGAAATGGGACGATATTAAAGTATTTATTGAATTCGGTTTTATTACCGATGAAAAATTTGCCGAACGCGCTCAAAAATTCTTCCTGCTCAAGAACATTGAGGGGAAGTATTTTACTACTGAAGAATACACCAATAAAATTAAGGCCCTTCAAACCGACAAGGACGACCGTATTATTTACCTGTACGCAAACAATAAAGAGGAGCAATTCGGTTTTATTAAGACCGCCACCGACCAGGGTTATGATGTATTGTTAATGGAGGGCCCGCTTGCTGCACATATGCTGAATAAGCTGGAAAGCAAAATGGAAAAAGCATCGTTTGCCCGGGTTGATGCCGATGTAATTCATAAGCTCATTAAGAAGAGCAACTCAACCATTTCAAAACTCACCAAAGAGCAGGAAGACCAATTGCGGCCTTTGTTCGAAAACATTTCCGACAAGGAAAAATTCACAGTGCAGTTCGAACCGCTGGACGCAACCGACAAACCCATTTTGATTACGCAAACCGAGTTTATGAGGCGTATGAAAGAACAGGAAGCGGTAACCGGTCAAAGCATGTGGGGAAATTTACCCATGATGTACAACCTGGTAGTTAATGCCAACCACCCGGCCATTGCCAAACTTACCACCGAGACCGATGCCGTTAAAAAGGAAAAAATTGTAAGCCAGTTAACGGACCTGGCACTGCTGTCAAATGGTATGTTAAAGG
>DASPJQ010000197.1:0-8032 GCA_035628535.1 Flavobacteriales bacterium
GGCCTTTTTCTTTTGATTGAACAAGCAATTCACGGTACGCCTTTTTTGCATTTTTTGCAATGCGGTAAATACGCTGTGACTTTTGAAATATAACTTTATCATGTGATTCACCAATGGTACCAGGTATAATGTTAACCACAATGTACGTGCCGGTTACCTGTGATCCTGATTGGCGCAATGTGCATCGGGCCAATAAACCTGAAAAAAATAAACCCAACAGCATGCTTAATGCCATTGGGTTTAACAGAATTTTATGCATGGCCCTTTTGCCTATGGACAAGTTGGGGTTGAACCGTAATATACCAGCGTTGCATCCGTATCAACATAACCGGGATCGGTCATGAATGAGTACCCCGAATAATCGGCAGGGGCATACATGGCTGTTGGCTGAATGTTGATCATGCTTACATTGGGCGTTGACGCGCATGCCGGGTGTTCCTGGAAATGCAACCATACCGACAACAATACCGGTTGGTCAAACATGGCCGGGTCAAATACATAAGCCTTTACTCCTGACGGTGTTTTAATGCTCACCAAGGGAGCAACGTGGTACCACCAGTTAATGCAACACCCACCCCATTTTTGCGCCTGTACCGATAATACGTCCCATCCTGAATTGGCAAAACTGAAAATTTTATGTGTGTTGTAACCGTATTTTTTGTTAATGATGTAGCACATTTTATGCGCACGGGCATAACAACCATCATAAGCATATTGAAATGAAATGCAATGGTCAATATCATAAGGCGATGGAAGCGCGCAACATTGCTGGGTAATGTAATTAAACATAAGTTGGGCTGTGGCCATATCGGGCACTACGTTCATAAGCGTACCACTAACATGGGTCATCACGCCCAGGCGTTGAGGATTGTCCAGTTCATCCGTTTCGGTTTGCGGGTCAATGTTTATGGCTGTACCCTGGCTCTCAACCCGGGTAAGCGTTGATGCCAACTCGCTAAAAGAAGGTGTTTCAACATCCAGTATAGCTGAGGTATAGGGGTCGAATTTTACTTTTACTTTTAGATTCAATTGTTTGAAATTGGTCAATTCGGCAGCAAGTGCAGCATTATTCGTGGTAAATACCTGAGGGTTCTCAATAAATGCAATGCGTGAATTGCCCTGATCATCGGTAAGCACGCTACCAACCGTCATTACCCGTGTAAAACCATTGTACTGGTTATGGGTTGTGGCCTGGTGGCTGGCGTCCTTGCACAATTCAGGCAAGGTGTCCTGTTTGCCGCAACCATTGAGCAGAAAAAGCGAAAGAAGCATGCCGGCAAACGGAACAGTGAGCTGGCGCGAGGTTTTGATTTTTTTATTCATACCGGTTACGTTTTAAATCAACCATTAAACTGATACATTACAAAGATAAAATTTAAAATCATGTATGCAAGGCCGCGTTCAGTAAACTGAAAAAAATAAATTATTTTGTTTATGTTGTTAATAATGTTAACTTAGGCCTTATTAATTACCGGTTTCACTTTAAAACACAGGCATGAAACATATTTTTACCGTATTTATCGCCATTGTTCTGGCCCACACAGCAAATGCACAATTGCTTTACCGTAACCATACTTTAACAAAACACAACAAATTTGTTAACACCTTGCTGCAAAAACAAAACGTTCCGGCTTCGCGAAGCCTGGTTGAACGCACCACCGGTCAACGCACCAATGATAACACCCTATCTTCTATTGCCGACTCGGTCAATGTAAATTATGTGCTCAACGGCACTTCTACCTATGATTTCAACGTTATGCTATATCCGTACAATTATCCGTACGCAACGTCACCTTTGCTTGAAAACAGCATGGGCATTCATTCCGATACATGGATTGATTACAATCACTACAACCATTTTACGGTAAATCCTGCAACACTGGTTTACGGATTTTATCAAAGCGATAAGGCCGAATACGATGGCTCATTCAACATGACACATGACACCATACTGTATGCCGACTCGGCTTCACAGCCAAACATGATTCATGTAAATACATACAACGCTAACAACGATCCGGTTTCAACCATTTCCTATACATGGAGCGGTGGAAATGCCGATACGCTTTTTAAACAATATTACCAGTACAACGGGATGAACCAATTGATCAAGGACAGCATTTATGAGTTTCATGCAGGAACCTGGTACCTTGTTTCCTATTCGCTGTATACCTATGATGGTTTTGGAAATATGATAACAGCACGCAATTTTTCAAACCAGGACGATACCACCTTCACCATGCCGCTTATTGAACAATTGCGGTATAACCACACGTATGATGGAAGCAACCGCCTTTTAACCGTTCTCACAATTTACTGGGACGGCACATCACTTGCCCCGTACGTACGCGATACGTTTGCTTATACCGGAACAACCAATTTTCATACATCGTGGAAGCAATACCAGTTTGACGCCATTAACGGGTACTGGGCGCCCATGTCATACATGCATAAATCATTGGGAACAAACGGTTATCCTGACACGGTTTATATTGATTATTTTGACAGCCTGGCCAACAGTTGGGTGCCCGGTTTCAGGTGGGACATAACATACAATGCAAATGATAACCCCGTTAAGCTAAACGAATACATATACAATTTCACTTCGTTTCCTCCCACGCCCGATTTTGAAACCTGGTATTATTACGAAACCTTTAACAGCACGGTTGGAATAAATAATGAAAATACCGGTACACAGGTGCTGATGTATCCCAATCCGAATAACGGTGTTATGTTACTGGAATGTACAACCGGAGTTGAAGGAAGTTTTATGCTTTATGATATGGCCGGAAAAAACGTATATACCCAAACCGTTACACAAAGTCAAAAGCGTATACCGATCAATACCGGTTATCTTGCTCCGGGCGTATATGGCTATAAATTGCTTTCAAATAACCGCACCGTTGCAGATGGGAAAATTGTCATTAACCTTTAACGTTCAACGGCAATATATTCCTAAAGCAAACTTATTTAAAAAAAAACCCCGTTTGAACGGGGGTTTTAATTATTGTGGAGTCGGAGGGGATCGAACCCTCGTCCAAACGAGGAACCCATTAGCTTTCTACATGTTTAGCTTTATTTAATTTTTCGTCTTCTTGCCGGCATAAAGCCGCCAACTTGAAGCTTAGTTACTTTGATTTCCGTTAATGCATCGTAACGCTGCATTACTTGGTTCTTTATTATAACACCCCTTGATCACGTGCCAAAGAACGGAGGCCCGTGAGGAATGTCCCGTTCCCGCCTAATAGGCAGGAATTAAGCAAAATCTACATGGTAGATTAAGCAGCAAGAGCGTAGTTAGACTCGCCTATTAATTTTTGAGTTGTGCTATTTGAGTGCTACAAAACAACGCACTACATGCTTACTAATTTTTTCAGCCCGCTGTCAAAACCGTTGCGACCCCATAAAAAAAGAACGTATGTATATTTGACAAATATCGTGCAAAAACTTGTTTGGCTGAAATAATGTCACTATTTGCCAGCTTGAAATAGGTGAAGCGTCTTATTTTTACGGTTTTAATCTCTTAACAAAAATGTTGAAATATAAAAAATTATAAACTACTGCATATCAACCCAATAATGCAAGTAAACGAAGCCGAATATGTCTGCATTTAATCGTAATTTTGAAAGCCAAAAAGTGCACTTCAAACTTCAAACTTTAACGTCCCATGTCTCTTAAAATCGGTATAATCAAAGAAGGCAAAACCCCACCTGACAAACGCGTGCCCTTTACACCCGAGCAATGTGTAAAAATCATACAGACTTTTCCAACCATTGAGCTGGTTGTTCAGTCATCACAAGTACGCTGTTTTACCGATGAGCAATATGCTGCTCTTGGGGTACCGGTTGTGCAGGACGTAAGCGACTGCGATGTGCTTATGGGCATTAAAGAAGTTCCGGTTTCGGACCTCGTTCGCGGAAAGACCTATTTTTTCTTTTCGCATACCATAAAAGAGCAGCCGCATAACCAAAAACTCATGCATGCCTTGTTGGAAAAAAACATACGCATGGTGGACTATGAAACCATTACCAGTTCACACGGGGGGCGCATTATTGGATTCGGCAGGTATGCCGGTATTGTTGGGGCGTATAACGGGTTCAGGCTATACGGTGAACGTTCAGGTTTGTTTACGCTTAAACCCGCACACCAGTGTTATGACCGCAAGGAACTGGAGCAGGAACTGAAAAAAATAATACTGCCCGAAACGTATAAAATTGTAGTAACCGGTGCCGGCCGTGTGGGAAGCGGTTGCCTTGAAATTTTAAACACCATGGGGTTGCACCATGTGTCACCGGCCGATTTCCTTAAACGCGCGTACACCGAACCTGTTTTTACTCAATTGCATGTAGGTGACTACAATAAAACCAAATCGGGTGAATTGTTTATTGCCGATGAATTTTACAATGATCCAACCGAGTTTGATTCCGATTTCATGCGTTTTGCCCGCGTGGCAAACATGTACATAGCCTGCCACTTTTGGGACAACCGTTCACCACAAATTATTACCAAAGAGCAAATACAGGACCCCTCATTCAAAATTGATATTATTGCCGACATAAGCTGCGATGTTGGTGAGCCCATAGCATCAACCATACGCGCAAGCACCATTGCCCAACCATTTTACGGGTACGACAAAAAAACCGGGACTGAAGTAAGTTATCTTGACAAAAATGCGGTAGGCGTTATGGCCATTGACAATTTGCCCTGTGAATTGCCGCGCGACTCAAGCAAGGATTTTGGAAAGGTTTTGATTGATAAAATACTTCCGGCCCTGGTCGGAAAAGACCCTGATGAAATCATAGAACGGGCCACCATTTGCAAAAACGGAAGACTGACAAACCGGTATAGTTATCTTGAAGAATACGCAAAACAGGCTTAACGCAGGTCACTCTTTTAATTCTTTTTCCTGAATGCATCTACCGTATCAAGCTGGTATTCTTCCCATATCCGTTTAAGGTCAAATGTATAGTCGCCCAGGTACATTCTTAGTTCGGCTGCTTTTTCACCCCTACAATCAGTTTCGGTAATAAGCCTTGCAAAATTCGCTTTATTGAAATAGATTTTTCCAGTCTCACCACATCCGCCTGCCATGAAATAACTTTTAACGGCAACTATAAAAATTAATTCTCCGTCTTTAAAATAATAGCGGGTGGTGCCGCTTATATCACCGGCAGCCCCATCACTTGTGCTTACAGACACTTTTCGGAGGTTTTTTTTCTCATAAAACGCTACAATATAGCGTTGCTCGTATTCTTCCTCAATTTTTGTGACCGTATCCATGCCGAATTTGTTTTTGCCAATTTTTTCGTCAATGTCGTTGATTTCTTTATCAATGGCGTTCATAAGTGAGTCCTGGGCACACAGGCGCAATGGAAGGAAGTATAGAAAAAGAATAATGTATTTCATGTACAAACAAATATACTTCAAAAAACAAAAAAGTTCAAATACCCATCAATCTTAAATCCAAATTTTAAATCTTTAAATTCTTAAACCGGCAATCTTCCCTTTCTCTCACAATCCACCGTCAACAAATGGTATGAAAACACGCCCACCGCGTAAAACGCACCCGTTACCAAAAAAATGGTTGCAAAGGAAAAATCAACCTTGCGCATGCTTTCAAACACCAATGATGAAATGTACCATCCACCGCTCCATATTGATGCAGTAAGTGCACTCACCATTTCCTGATTTTTTTTGCCTACATAATTCATCGTAACTTCCGAGGTCATGGGTGCTGCCATATTCATAAGCGGCTGCCTTGCTACATAAAAGAAAATAGCAATGGCCGGGGCCAGGTAATGCCCTGCAAACAATTCGGTGCTTGCCAAACCTACCAATGCCATAATGGAAACACTTTGTGTTAAAGGAATGGCGAGTTTATAACCCAATTTACGTTTGATGTGTGGCACCAATACCGTTGAAAACGAAACCAGCACCATGGTAACACAGGCCCACACTGAAAACATATCGGTATCCACCCTATGGACTTTATAAAAAAACAAGCTGATAAATGGAATGGTAAGCCCGGCCCCCACAGCAATGAGTGTTGTAGGAATCATGGCCACTGCTATAAGCCCCCAGTCATAATCAAAAAAACGCGGGCGCACAGCCGGCTCATCTTCCTTATCATTCATATCAAGTACATCATGGTGCCGCTCCTGCATAGCGGGATCATTCAGGTTTTCATGAATATCAATACTGTAAATAATAAAAAAAGCGCAAAATGCCATGACTCCAAAAATCTGCATTACAATTTTTTCATCAAACCACTGCGGCATGGTAAACTGCAAAATAAAAAATGCAAGGCCTGAAATAACCCCTGCAATGCTCCAGGTACTATGGCTTAATGAAATGGCCTCGGTTTGGGTTGCTTTTGAAGCGTTTCGCAAAATATAGGGCATTACGCCAACCTGCATAAAAACAAAACCAGCACCCCAGGTCAAATGGCTTAAATATATCAACCATGGTTTATGGTACTCAACCGAATAAATAATGAGTAAGGCACTAACGGGAACCATGATGGTTGACAGGTATAACAAGGGTTTGATTTTACGCCCGCGTATATAAATACCAATGGGAATGGCCAGGGCCAGCACACCTAAAAAACGGTATTTCTGGTAATGCGCGCTTACATCATCAGAGTAGCCCAATTTCTCCATATAAACGAGCAGGGCTATCATAAAGGCCGCATTGATTAATTGAATAAAACATTCGGCCACTATCAGCCTTACAATATGTTTTTCAACGTTCCGGTACGATTTAAAAGCAGCGAGCACTTCAATTCATTCTTGAGTCAACAAAATTAATGATTTCAGTGTACTCTAACGGTCCCATTTTATTATTCGTTGGTTCAAACCATTTGATGTCTTTATCGGCCCTGAACCAGGTCAATTGGCGTTTGGCATAATTACGGGTATGTTGCTGTATTTTTTGAACGGCATCATCAAGTTTTATTTTTCCGTCAAGGTAATCAAACATTTCAGTATAACCAACCGTTTTCAGGGCATTGTGTTCGCGGTAGGGCATCAATTGCTTTACTTCCTGCACAAGGCCTTCATTCACCATGTTTTCAACACGATCATTGATGCGTTTGTATAACACCTCCCTTGGCATATTGAGTGCAATTTTTACAATATTGAAATCTCTTTTGGTTTTATTTCCCTTTAACACATCGCTATACAATTGTTTTCCAACGTGCATGATTTCAAGCGCGCGCATGAGGCGTTGCGGATTTTCAAAATCAATTATTTCAACGGCAGCGGGGTCTTTTGTTCTTAATTCGACCTGCAAATCCTTAATGCCGTTTTTTTCAAACCGTTGTTTCAGTTCCAACCTGTACAAAACATCTGCCCTGGGCAAATCATCCAATCCTTCGCAAAATGCTTTAATGTACATACCGGTACCGCCACAAACCACAACTGTGTCATGGGTTTTAAAAAGTTCATGTGTTATGTTTAACGCGTCTTTTTCAAAATCGCCCGCACCATACAACCGGGTAACGGGGAAACAAGCCATTAAGTGGTGTTTTATAATTGCAAGTTGTTTTTCAGAAGGGCGTGCAACGCCAATATTTAATTCGGAATATACCTGGCGGGAATCAGCATTGATAATTTCGGTTTTTAAATGTTTTGCCAGCTCAATAGCAAAACCGGTTTTACCAACTGCCGTTGGACCGCAAACAATAAAAACAGTTTTTTTTGGAGAAGACATTACTCAATAATGCCCATGCATATTTTAAGGCGAAGAATGCGCTTTACTGAATTGTAAATTTGCGCCTTGAACTCCTCATCTTTTTTCATTTCGCGTAAAATGGAGGTGATGGTGGCGTTTTCATCAACGGGCATTAACAATACATCACAGCCAGCCCGGGCGGCTTTCAGCCCGCACTCAGGCACGTTTACCACGCCTCCCATGTTGAGCGCATCAGTCACAATTAAACCATTAAAGCCCATTTCTTTGCGCAACAGGTCGGTTACAATTTTACGTGAACAGGTGCTTGGCAACCCTTCGGTATCGTATTTTTCATTCTCGG
>DASPJQ010000198.1:0-4612 GCA_035628535.1 Flavobacteriales bacterium
TAAATTGAATCTGAATTAATGAAAAAATACCTTATTCAGGTTATGCAATTCATAAAACTTAGTAACTTAGAACACTAATCTTATACCGAAAATTCATTAAAAATGGCATTTGATATTGATATGATCAAGGCGGTTTACAGCAAGCTGCCTGCCCGCGTTGAAGCCGCCCGCAAATTGGTGGGACGCCCGTTGACTTTAGCTGAAAAAATCCTTTATGCGCATTTGCACGCTGATCAAAAAGCTGAAAATTTTACACGTGGTAAATCATATGTTGATTTTGCCCCTGACCGCGTTGCCATGCAGGACGCTACAGCACAAATGGCTTTGTTGCAATTTATGCAATCGGGTCGTCCAAAAGTAGCCGTACCATCAACCGTACACTGCGACCATCTTATTACCGCCAAGGAAGGCGCTGCGGCCGATTTGGCTTTTGCTACAAAAGAAAGCAAGGAAGTATTTGACTTTTTAGGTTCAGTTTCCAATAAATATGGTATTGGTTTCTGGAAACCCGGTGCCGGTATCATTCACCAGGTAGTGCTTGAAAATTATGCTTTCCCCGGGGGAATGATGATAGGTACCGACTCGCATACGGTTAACGCAGGCGGACTGGGAATGATTGCCATTGGCGTTGGCGGTGCCGATGCCTGTGATGTAATGGCCGGTTTACCCTGGGAACTTAAAATGCCCAAATTGATTGGTGTGAAACTAACCGGTAAATTAAACGGTTGGACCGCACCTAAAGATGTTATCCTGAAGGTTGCCGGCATTCTTACTGTAAAAGGCGGAACCGATGCCATTGTTGAATATTTTGGCGAAGGCGCAACCAGCATGAGCTGTACCGGTAAAGGTACTATTTGCAATATGGGGGCCGAAATTGGCGCTACCACATCAACTTTTGGTTATGATGATTCAATGGCGCGCTATTTAAAAGCTACCGGCCGTGCCGATGTGGCTGCATTAGCCGATGGAATCAAAGAACATTTAACAGCCGACCCGGAAGTATATAAAGATCCGGCTAAATATTTTGACCAGGTAATTGAAATCAATTTGTCGGAACTGGAACCTCATGTAAATGGGCCATTCACGCCTGATCTGGCAACACCCATTTCAAAACTGAAAGAAGAAGCTATAAAGAATGGATGGCCGCTTACCATTTCGGTTGGATTGATTGGCTCATGCACCAACTCATCATACGAGGACATTTCGCGCGCTGTTTCATTGGCAAAACAGGTAAAAGCAAAAAATTTAAAAGCCAAATCAGAGTATTGCATCAATCCCGGATCAGAACAAATACGGTATACTATTAAACGTGATGGATTCCTGGATGTATTTGATTCAATAGGCGCCAAAGTATTTACCAACGCCTGTGGTCCGTGCATTGGTATGTGGGACCGCATGGGTGCCGAAAAACAGGAAAAAAACACCATTATACATTCATTCAACCGCAATTTTGCCAAACGCGCTGATGGTAATCCCAATACGTATGCATTTGTGGCATCGCCCGAGTTGGTAACAGCCATGGCCATTGCCGGTACCCTGGAATTTAATCCGCTTACCGATACGCTTACCAACGAAAAAGGTGAAAAAGTAAAACTTGATCCGCCAAGTGGCGATGAATTGCCACCCAAAGGGTTTGCTGTTGAAGACCCGGGTTACCAGGCTCCTGCTGCCGATGGGAGCAAAGTTGAAGTATTGGTGTCGCCAACTTCTGATCGTTTGCAGTTGCTGGATCCCTTTAGTCCATGGGAAGGTATTGATTTGAAAGGATTGAAATTGCTTATTAAAGCCAAGGGGAAATGCACCACTGACCATATATCCATGGCTGGAAAATGGCTGAAATTCCGCGGGCACCTTGATAATATTTCAAACAACCTGTTGATTGGAGCGGTAAACTACTTCAATGAAAAAACCGATAATGTAAAAAATCAGTTGACTGGTCAATATGATAGTGTACCCAAGGTACAACGTGCATATAAAGCAAAAGGAATCGGTTCTATTGTTGTGGGTGATGAGAATTATGGTGAAGGCTCATCGCGCGAGCATGCTGCCATGGAACCGCGCCATTTGGGTGTGCGTGCCGTATTGGTAAAATCGTTTGCACGCATTCATGAAACCAATCTTAAAAAACAAGGCATGCTGGCGCTTACTTTTACTGATAAAGCCGATTACGAAAAAGTAAGGGAAGATGACAGCATTGATATTATTGGTTTAACAAACTTTACTCCTGGCATACCCTTAACGTTGGTATTGAACCATGCCGATGGTACCTCGCATGAAATTAAAGCAAACCATACATACAACGCCCAACAAATTGAGTGGTTCAAAGCCGGTGGGGCGTTGAACATTATAAGGGCTAATGTGCGGGCTTAATTAGATGTGAGACGTTAGCAAGAGGGGGAACGGTTTTTAAGCACGTGGCTTTGCACTGGCAAAGGACTTTAAACATAAATCATAAAAGCGTTCACGAAAGCGGGCGTTTTTTTTATTGCGGAATTGTTCCTATGTTTATATCCATGGCAGATTTAGACCGGATCATATTTAAATGCCTATTGGCCATGCAGGTAATTTTGCAGGCATGCCTGGTCCATTCACAAAAAATGGGAACGTTTTATCTCACCCGAAACATGATCCCTTGCAAAAAAGAAGCCGCGTTTTTTATTAAAACAAACTCCAGGCATCCAACAAACAAAAAGCTTTTTACCACATTTATCCAAACCCTTCAGGGTGATTCGGCTATGTGGGATACTTATACAAAAGGCGATACGTTGCGGCAGGGTACTTTTTTGTGGTTTTATATTGAAAACAAACGTAAAAAGCTTGTGACGTATGAAAATGGCAAAATGCATGGCCCTTATGCCGAATGGAATTACAATTACAAGCATCCGGTGGTAAGCGGCAATTATATAAATGACAAACGCGAAGGCACCTGGAAAATGAAGTCCAAACATTCTTATCGCGGAATGGTGAATGAATTTTATAAAAACAGTGTTGCTATTGGTGATGCACAGGCCGATACATCTTCCATTGCAAGCGTCATGCTCAGGCGAATGGTGGGTGGAGAACCGGTACCGTATTACGGATGCATCAACCAGCAGGGTAAAGTGGTGATTCCAATCGAATATGAAAATTGCCGGGTTTTTGGCAAAATGGTTTGGGTTAGAAAAAATGGAAAGAAGGGCTATGTAGACAAGCATAACAAAAGCATTATCCCTATTGAATACGATGAGTTGGGTCCAAATCAAAACGATTTCATCAAAGCCCGCAAAAACGACAAATGGGGATACCTTCGATCTGACGGCCAGGTGCAAATACCAGTTCAATTTGACCTGGCCTGCAACTTTACCGAATATAACAAGGCAATGGTCAAAATTGGGAAAGGATGGTATACCATTGACAACAATGGAAAGAAAATTGACACCGCATCCTGGGAATACACCGGGTGTGAAGAAAATATAGGAACAATTGAAAGTACCGCATATCTTGCTGAGTACCGCGAAACACCTGCCGGTAATAGATACATGCTTGTCCCGGAAAAAGATTCAAATGGAAAATGGGGCGTAACCGACCAGGAAAAAAATTGGGTTGTACCTCCTGAGTTTGATGAAATAGGTTGTTATTATAACGGGATGATCATGGTTAAACAGGATGGAAAATACGGTTTTTATACTGACAGGGGTGAATGTGCCGTAAAGCCTGTTTATGAAGCAGTTGATCCGTTTGGTGGTTATAACTGGTAATTCAATTTCGTATCATAATTAACCTCTTGGGAACAAAGTATTATATACCTGGGAACTTAAAACTTTTAACCCATAATGCGTACATGTACGTGGCGCTTTATTGTGATTAGGGCCTTTTTTTCATGTCCGGATCGCAAGGATCGCAATCAAAATGGTATAAAAGGTAAAATTTATTCTTATCCCCTTTTTTTACCGTAAATGTTCCGTATTTTTTTTGAACCGTTATCTCGCATTCCGGGTTAATGCCCGAAATACTTTTATCAATAGCACTGGTAAGGCCGTATTCCCACAAACCTTCTTTCAGGCGAACGGATGATTTTCCCGATTTATCCAGCTCCAATACATGAGAGGTTTCAGGACCGCGAATAGTGCCTTTCAAATGCAGGTGAATGGCCGTATTCCGTAAAGGAATATGTTTTGCCAGCGTTTTGAGCAATTCCTGTGGGGGGGCAGCACCACCACAATACGATGTATTGTATACAGCCGTTATGGAGCATAACTGCGTTTGAGCCGAATCAACCGGAAGTGTATCACCCACCACGCTATCCTTAAGTATAACTGTATTATTGGGCTGCGTAGCCAATGAATTGGCTGAAATACTTTCAGGGCCGGTCTTCCTTTCATTGGCACAGGAAATGCATACAACAACTAAAATAAGGGCAACAACACGTTTCATATCAATGCTGTACAACCAGTTTTTTGGTTTGTTCACCAGTCTTCAAAAAATAAATTCCGCTGGGAACATCATCAATGCTAAAAATATTCCTGCCACTTTGCAACGGCCAGGATTTTAGTTTTTGCCCCACTCTGTTCAGCATAACCAATTCGGTTTCGGTTACAAGGCCGCTTTTAACAATAATTGAGTTGATTGCCGG
>DASPJQ010000199.1:0-14009 GCA_035628535.1 Flavobacteriales bacterium
TGGCAACGTTCCATTTCAATGGCTGCGCAAGGTTGGGTGGTGGAAGAAAACCGTAAAAAAATGGCCACTGCGCCCAGCATTGCGTTTTCCAACCAACCGTTTTCCAACCCGGCACATGTTGTTGTATCAGGCGTAAAGGCGGGAGATCCAATCTACGGCCGTGTAACCCTTCCCAAGCCATTGAAAGAATATGTTTCAATGGGGACGCCTGCAAAACTGCAAATTGATATTAAATGTTTGAATGATAATGTTTCGGGACTGTCAGTTGAAAAACTTCTTCGCGCCAGCGAGTTTGAAAATGCATACATTGATTTTGATATTTTCCCTTCATCCGAAAATGCCCGCGATGTGTATTCAAGTAATCTTGGGTTTTATTACACTATTTTTGCAACAGGAATAACTCCCGGCCGAAAATTGGAATTCGAAATTTCATTGGCAAGCGATTATAATGCCAGCAATAACTACTTCCATAAGATGGACGGTTTTTACGGTGAATTGGAGATTGATTATGCGGGATTGACCTCGCAACAGTTAAAAGAATTGAATGATAAAGGCAGAAAATTAGGTGAGGAAGCTGAAGAAAATGCGGATAAACTGGCCGGTATAGAAGGAGCAGCGCAGGTAAAAACATTGCCACTACCCATAGTTTTTACCAGGGCGAGCAAAAGCGGGTATTCGGGCTATTCAAATGCTGCCATCATGCAAATGATCAAAGCAAAGTTTAAAGCCACCGAAGTGCTCATGCTTACATTTGATGAGTCTGACGGGCACGGTGATTTTACAGCCTTAACCGATTTGAGTAATTACCCTACCGAAAAATCGGGCAACCATGTGTTTTATTTTGTGTTTAAAGATCCGTTGGATGGACTGTATAAA
Organism: Flavobacteriales bacterium; assembly: GCA_035628535.1. Classification (GTDB taxonomy): domain Bacteria; phylum Bacteroidota; class Bacteroidia; order Flavobacteriales_D; family UBA2798; genus DASPJQ01. The sequence continues at coordinate 877 of DASPJQ010000199.1, forward strand.
TTTTCAGGCGGGCGTTTGCGCATGCTGTACGAAGGCAATGGCAGATACGGTGAGGCCTACATATTCCCTTATTCCCCTATCATGGAAGGCGACCCCGTATTTCCGTACGACCCCATGCGGAAAAAATTGGGCTTCGATTCGATTTTCTTTTTTGATGCACAAAAAATAAAACGATAACTATGCATAAAAACCAATTAATGCATAAACTATGATAAAAATCATTAAAACCAATCTGCATGCTGGTGCTGTTATCCTCTTGTTTGCCCAACTTGCTGATGCGCAAATAAACCCCAAAAAGACGCTAAAAAAAATACAAACCGAAATCCCTGAAAAAAGCGATATAAAAACAAACATTCCGGAAACAGGCGAAATAAAAAGAGAGGACGTTAAAGTCAGCGTGGCAAGTTCAGCGTATGAAATTTCAACCGTTGCGGGACCGGGAAATCATTTAAGTACGAACAGAGGCTACCGTAACGAGCCCGGGAGGAATGCCCTGTTCAATGAAATATCAGGCCTTGTCATTGATGAAGAAGGAAATTTGTATGTGGCTGAAATGGGTAATTTTTGCGTGCGCAAAGTAGCGGTAGATTTAACGGTATCGACTTATGCCGGAAAAAATGAACAACTTAGCCGCGATGGTACGCTTAGGTTGGCGCGGTTTTATAACCCTGCAAGCATATGGCGGAATAAAAAAGGTGAAATGCTTGTTGCCGATAAAGCCAGTAACGCTATACGAAAAATCACCAATGAAGGAACGGTTGTAACCGTAGCTGGCGGCAACGAAATGGGGAATACAGACGGATCAATTGCAAAAGCACAATTTAACCAGCCTGTAGCAGCTGTTGAGGACAGCAAGGGCAATATTTTTGTGGCCGACCATTCCAACAACCGTATTCGCAAAATAAGCAATGGAAAAGTGTCGACTTTTGCTGGAAGTGAATTCGGCCGGAAAGAAGGAACGGGAACCGATGCGCAATTTCAATACCCTTTGGGGTTGACCATTGATAAAAATGACAATTTATATATGTATGAATACAACATTATCTGGAAAATCACGCCTGAGGGTGTTGTTTCTGTTTTGGCAGGTTCGTTTGATGTGCAGGATGTGGTGGATGGAAAAGGAGACTGGGCAAGGTTTTACAGCATTCGCGGAATTACCATTGATGACAATGGAAACCTTTATGTGACCGATGGCGGTACTGACCAAAGCGCTTCTATACGGATGATCAATCCAATGGGAGAGGTGAGAACATTGGTTGGCGCAAAATTATGCGTAACGGGCAAGCCGTCTAACGAAGATGCCATGAAAGATGGAAATGCGGCAGGCATTTACCTGGAAGAAATAAACAGTTTGTGTATTGATGCAGGCGGGAACATTTATTTTGCCGATTATTGGTATAATTGCATCCGCAAACTTTCGCTCATAAAATAAACCTGTATGAAAAAACGTTCAATTATTGCAACAGGCCTTGTTCTTGCAATTGTTTCCTGTTCGTCTGATCAATCGCCCGCCACAATACCTGACGAAAAAGTGAAAATAGTTGAGCCCGGTGATGAAAAAATGGAAGCAATTAAAATCGGCAACCAAAACTGGGCCGCCAAAAACCTCAATGTTATTCATTTTAAAAATGGAGAAGAGATTCCGCAGGCAAAATCGGCTGAAGAGTGGGTTAGGGCCGCAAAGGAAAAGAAGCCCGCGTGGTGTTACTATGATTTTAAATTCACCGATGCCTGCGCTCCATTTGGAAGATTGTATAACTGGTATGCTGTAAACGATTCGCGGGGGCTTGCTCCCGAAGGTTGGCATGTTCCGTCTGAAAGCGAATGGGAAGAGTTGGTGAGTTTTGCGGGGCAGGCGGAATATGCTGGAAAATATCTTAAGTCAAAAAATCTTTGGCTAAGCGAAGCGGGTGGGGTTGATGAATATAAATTCAGCGCCTTGCCAGCCGGTATGTGCGAAGCCAATGGCAATTGTGATTTATGGTTGGCCGGTGCAAATTTCTGGACTTCAACTCCCAAAAATGACACGTTGGCTGTTTCTGCAACCATGATGGGACTTTCGTATAACACCGACCTGGGCCAGGATGCGCCTACCGATGAGAGTTGGTTGACAGGTGATAAATGCGGATCAGGTTTTTCGGTAAGGTGTGTAAAAGACTAGAATGCTTTTTTTGATTAAGAAATATGGTCAGGTACCAGGTTGAACCGTGATTTAATGTATGTAACTCCACATTATTTTAATTTAATGTGTTGTTGAACTTCGGTTCATGATTTAAAATTTTTACTTACCCATTCCTCCGCCACCACTTTTCACGCGGTCCTGTTCATCTTCGGTTGCCGTGCTGCGCTTACGCGGTTTCAAATCGGCCCGGCCAAAATTCCACGTAACGGCCAACCGCGCAACACGTGTTTCCCATTTGTTTTTAAAAGTAGCATTCAATCCATCGTTTAAAACAATGTTGTTGCGTAAAGTATTGAAAATATCGCTCACGTTGAGATCAATTTGCAACCCGGTTTTTGGAAACGATTTTTTAATGCCTCCGTCAATTGAATACATAGGACTCATGTTGAATATGCCGTAAATGGCTTTTGAATTGTAGTAACCCGAAAATTCAACCTTCCATTCATGCTTGAACGAATACGCCAGTGACATCCATATATTATATGTGAACTGGCTGTTGTTGATGTTCGCGGTATTATAAGTTGTTTTAAATTCATTGTAAAAACCTGTAAAGTTAAACATGATCATGAGGTTTTTAATGGGTGCCCCGGTACTAATGTTGAAATAATAATTGCTATAGCGGTCAAAATTGGCATTGGTCATGAACGAAAGTTTTGTGGCCGTGTCCTGTTCAATAATTTCGGCCATGTAGTCCAATGTGAGGTCGGTGCCAACCGTTGTAAATAAAAACTGCATGAACGTGTGCGTTAAACTAATGCCATGCGTGTATTGCGGTTTTAAAAAGGGGTTACCCTTCATGAAACTGTACTGGTCGGCAAAATACAGGAAGGGGTTCAGGTCCTGGTAACTTGGCCGGTCAATTCTCCTGCTGTAAGCAAGGTTTAAATTATTGTTGCTGTCAAGGTCCCATCCAAAATTGGCGCTGGGAAATAAATTGATGTACTGGCGGGTAACAGTCGAATCAAGTGTTTTTGAAAAGCCTTCGTTCCATGTATGCTCGGTGCGTAATCCCAGCGTAAAACTTGTTTTTTTATTTTGCCGGCTTATGCTGGCATAAGCGGCATTAATGTTTTCGGTATACCTGAAATCGTTGCTGCGGCTTGAATCATAACTAACCGTGCCGGTGGCATCAACCAATTCAAATTTTATGGCGTTGTCAGTTTTAACGTAACTTGATTTTGCACCGCATTCCAGGTTCATTTTTTTGCCAATGTGCTGGCTGTAATCAATCTTACCCGCATAAATATCTACGTCTGAAAAATTTGAACTGCGTACATCCTGTGGTGTAAGAATTTCAGTGCTGCTGGCATCATAATACCGCGTAAAATACTTTCCTTCGTTATCTGACATAAAAGGCGAAAAATCAAAATCAACGTTTAATTTTTTTAAACCCAGCGAGTCAAACGTATGTGCAAAATTCAGGTTGGCCGTAAAGTTTGACGAAGGGGTTTCATGCGTATTGGTGGCAATAAGTTTTGAAAAGCCCATGGGGTTGTAACCCAAAACCTGCGTGGTATTGGTCATCACTTCACTTCCGGGTCCGTAATAACCTTTGACCAAAAATCCCAGGGTCGATTTCTGCGACAGAAAAAAATCAGTGCCAAATTTCCAGTTATGTCCTATGTTATGCGATGTGTTTTCAAAATACTGGTCAAAAACCGTAAGACCGTTTTCACTGGGTATGTCACGAATAAAATAATTTTTATCGCCACGTATGCCGTTGTTATAACCGTAACCGCCAAAAAGATTAAAATACTTGTTACGGTAGTTCATTTGTGCGCCAACATTACTTTTATGGTACCACCCGTAACCGCCCGCTATGCGTATTGAACCGTTGTATCCTTTTGATTTTAATTTCTTGGTGCGTATGTTAATGACACCCGCAGTGCCAGCCGCATCGTATTTGGCACCGGGGTTGTTAATGATTTCTATTGTTGCAATGGTGCTGGCTGGTAAGGTCTTCAAATAATTCATAAGCTGGTCCTGGGCCATGTAAGTGGGTTTGTCGTCAATAAAAATCATGATATTGGTTTTTCCTTTCAGGGTAAGGTTCTGGTTTTGGTCAATGCTTACACCGGGTGCGCGCTTCAACACTTCATACGCGGTGCTCCCTGCTGATACAGGGCTGTTGTCAGGTGTAACAATTAATTTTCCGGCCTGCATGTCAATAAATTTTTTATGGGCAACAATGTCCACCTGATTGAGCGTACCTTCGGTGAATTTAGTAAGCTGAACCGTGCCAAGATTAACATCAACAGGTGATTCATGTACAACAATAACACTGCTGTAGTAACGGTTGTGGCCCAACACGTCAACCGTGATCATGAAAAAACCAGTATCGGGAAAATAAATTTCAAAAACGCCCAAACTATCGGTAAGGGCACCTTTTACCAGCGCTGAGTCTCTTGCGTTAATCAGTAAAACTGTGGCAAAGGCAGCCGGTTTTTTGTTCTCATCATAAAATGTACCTGAAATATGGCTGTCATAGGTTTTTTTGTTGGCAAAAACGGTTCCACAGCAAAAGGCAAAAACAAGGGCAACAACTGGTTTCATATTGGTTTTTTTATTCCGGTGACGGTCAAAGGTACCGGTTTGTTACAGGATAAACTCAACTAATACATAAAAGTAACATGCAATTGATAAAAGGTTTTTTTTGCTGCCTGCCGCTGTAACAGGCTTTCAAAACCACGGCTATAGGGATCATGTTTCATAATTCCTGGAAGGGCTTACGGTTCATTCTGAGTGGGTACGCATAATAATTACTGCGTTATGTAAGGTTTCCTGCCTCTTGTCCCATATCCTGGGTCTCATCTGGTCTGTGGCCGGATTTTTGTACCTTACAGGTCAAATAAAATCCCATGAACCGCATTATTTTGGCAATATTTTTTTTTGCAGGTATAACACTAAATGCTCAAAAAGTAACACCGGGTATTACATCGGCCGAGTTCAAAAACAAAGTTCCGGGAATTATACCTGATAATACAACATTCAATGAAAGCATTTCGCGTGATGAGAAAATGGGGCATTTTGACGGAACCTGGTATTTTGACTTTAAACGTGACACGCTTCAGTCGGTATATTATAGCGATAACCTCGGCAAAAAACCAAAGCCAGGAAGCTTTTCAACCTACATGAAATACTACAGCTATTTTTCAAAAGACATGGGAAGACCCATAAAAACTGTAACGCCAAAAGATTCGATTTTAAGTTCCAGCCGCCAGCGTGTAGAAAATACCGACACCGTTGCCTGCGGCATGTGGCGCAGCAGGCATACATTAATTGTTATGGGTATTTATTTTACCGGTAATAAAAAAGTTAAAATGGACCCTGGTGACATGGTTGTTCAAAACAACATGAATGCAGGCCCCGAAATAAATTATTATGTTTTTACCATCCGTTGTTTGCCATTTAACGATCTTAAAGCGCCTGATGCCTGGAAATTTTATCCCGGTATGCATGTCAACGAATTCATGAAAGTTATTCCTGAATTATTCCCCAACGGGTTGGGTGTTAACGGGCAGTTTAATACAACAGAACATAAAATGGGTCTTGAAGGCAACCGTTCGTATACCTTTAAGGCCGATAAGCTGGATTGGACATTGTGGAACCACTATGCCGGTAAATGCGATGAAGGAACGCATAACAACCTGGTGCGGTCAACCAACAGTATTATTGCCGAGTATACCAGGGTACATGGCAAACCACAAACCATGAACAACAATATCAAGTACGATAAGGATGCAAAATTCGGCCCGGTAACAGGCTCCTTAAAAGCAATATGGGATAAAGGCACGTATACCATTGGTGTTTCATATAGTTCATTAAGTGGTAAAGGCATGTGTGATTTGGTAATTAATGTGGAAGAAAAAGCCAGGTAGTTAGGGGTTTCTGGTCCTTGTTCGGAGACTTTGAGGCAGGAACCTGAATTAGTGGGGTGCCAAAGTGTTCATGTTCCTCAGGATTGACAGGATTTTTGTTGGCCCGTTTTTGTTCCTGCCTTTATTTAAACTGCCCATGTTGTTCCGCACATTCGCTAATTCCCGAATTTGCTGATTGCTAATTACTCAACCCGTTTAATTATGCGCAGCTTATGCGAGTATTTTTTTGTTTCTTCGTTATAAATCCCCTGGTGGTCCAGTTTGTCAATTCGAACTTTTCCCGATGCGTGTATAATGTGCCCGTTAGCCAGCACAATGCCTACATGCACAATGCGTCCTTCATCGTTATCAAAAAAAGCAAGGTCGCCTTCCTGGGCCTCTTCAACAAAATCCAATAAGGTGCCAATTTCGGCTTGTTGGTACGCATCGCGCGGTATGACCTTGCCGGCCATTAAAAAACTCATTTGTGTGAGCCCCGAACAGTCAATGCCAAGTGGCGAGCGTCCGCCCCATAAGTACGGAGCGTTTAGATATTCACGTGCGTATTGCGAGGGGTGTAATTTAGCTGTTGGTATTTGCGATTGCAGATCAACCTTTAATTTGGTAAGCACTTGTTCATGAATAAAACTGCCTTTTACCAAATAGGCTTTACCGCCATTAATGCCGGCCGGTGTAATGTCACTGCTTAGCCGTTCAAACAAACTTTTTTCCATTTGCAGGAAAGCAATTTTATTGATGATTGCGTATTGTTTGTTATCAATAAAGGCCTCGTACCCGTCAAGCGCGATTTTTATTTTGCTCCATTTGCGCCCGCGTTCAAGAATGTAAAAATGTTCGCCAAGCAAAAGCTGTGAAACCATTTGACTGCTGTCGGCCGGCTCTTCACGGCAAGGTACCAGGCTTACACTGGCTATACCATATAATGGTGGTTCTATGTTTTTTTTACCTGCCAATACTTATTCAAATGTAATAGGTTCATCTAAAAAGCCGGTAAAAAATATGGCTACAAAACCAAGTATGATAATGATCATGCCAAGAAAAAAATAAGCCGAACGTTTGTTGTTTTGCATGTTTGTTTTCCCCCCAATGAGCCGTGACAAACTCCCCAATGGATTAAAAACGCCCGAACCCTTTAAAGGTTTCCCGTTCTCACCTTCTTCATTGTTTGAATTCCCTAAAAGCAAGGTCCAGTTAAAAACTGAGGCCATTATCAGTAATGCGCCAGCAAAAAAAATCAATCCAAGAATTATATAATTCAACGTCATAAAAAAAGTCCTGACTGGCTTACGCTGTCAGGACGAAAATTACAAATAATTAATGTACGCTGGTTGATTAGTGTGTTGCAAGATATTCTGCCACGCCCTTGTGGGTATCTTTCAAACCGTCCTCACCTTTGTGCCAGTCGGCTGGACAAACCTCGCCATGCTCTTCGTAATACTGCAGGGCATCAACCATGCGCAGGGCTTCACTTACGCTGCGGCCCAACGGGAACATGTTTACCACCTGGTGCATAACCGTACCTTTTTTGTCAATTAAAAACAAACCGCGGTAAGCAATCATTGGTCCATTGGCGGTAAGTTCACCTTGTTCGCCATAGGTATATTCACCGGCCAATATGCCGTAGGCATCGGCAATGGTTTTAGCGGTATCGGCTACTATGGGATAAGTCACGCCTTTTATTCCGCCTTGTTCTTTTGGCATTTGCAGCCATCCCCAATGGCTTTCTTCGGTATCGGTTGAACAAGCAACAACGGCTACATTGCGTTTTTCAAACTCGGCAAGTTTTGCCTGGAACGCGTGCAATTCGGTTGGGCAAACAAACGTAAAATCTTTCGGGTAAAAGAAAAACAAAACATGTTTTTTGCCTATGAACTGGTCCAACGAAAAGTCATTGATAACGTTGCCGCCATCAACAACGGCTTTGGCTTTAAACGAGGGGGCTTTTTTTCCTACTAATACTGACATAAATTGATTTTTTAATAGTTAATATTTATTTGGTCTTTGGTCTGTTAATTGGTTATTTATCAATTGGGGTTTCGGGTCAGGGTGTGGTATATAAAAATAGCTGTCCAATATAAAAAAGTGCTGTCAAGTACCTTTTTATTTTAGGGCTATTTTGGTTCTAAAAGTACGTTAATTTGACCTAATGAACAGTCAACTATTTGAAAACTTTGACGTTTAATGGTTTAAGTGCGCTTAAGGCGCTTATTTTTAGGTTATGAAATACATGTTATTTTTATTCACAGGCCTGTTTTTCACCGGTGCAGTCCGTGCACAGGTGCTAAACGTGTACGTAAATGATGCTGAATACCGGTCCGAGCCAATCAAATACACCCAGGCCGATTCAGCCGAAGGCATGGTACGTGCCGAGTACGTGAATTATGCCGGTATGCTGGCGTTCAGTGCCAATTACTACAATGGTTTTCGCACAGGGTTTGTAAAATACTATTACCCCAGTGGCAAATTAATGAAAACCCAGGTGTTCCAAAAAAGCAAAAGAAACGGTGAATATACTTTATACGATGAGCAAGGTACCATTGTTGAAAAAGGGGTTTACGTGAATGATGTAAAAGACGGGTACTGGAATTGGCGCAAATACCAGTTCATGGGCAAATATAAAAATGGCCTTAAAAACGGTAAGTGGGTATACATTGCCAATGGTGTCAAACAACCATACTATTATAAAAATGGTGTGCTTGTAAAATCAAAAAAACCTCTTCCCGATTTACCCCTTTATATACTGAACGATGGGGTGGTGATTAAGCCTTGACAATAAAAACAAACGGCATTACCGCTTTTACCTGTTCAGGTAACTTTTTACCCGAAATGAATGAACGCTGATTGGTTTTAATTTTCAGGCTGGGATCTTTTTCCTTCAGCTTTTCAATGTGGTCCAGGATGTATTTCATTTTTACACAATAAGTTTCGCCTTCAGCAGCCTTGTTTCTTGATGACAGCAAGCCAACCAGTTCTCCTTTTTCATTAATAATTGGCGAACCGCTGGAGCCGGGAGCTGCAATAATGGTTAACTGGTAAAACATGGTATCGCTTTCATTTCCGCTAAGCGATGAGATGGCGCCTTCTGTATAAACGATATCATCTTTTGGATAACCCAGGGTATAAATGCGCTGTGCCAGGGTAACATTTTTATCGGAAATTGAATACGGTACTTTTTGAGAAGCCTTGAATACGGGGTCATTTATCTTAAGCAAGGCAAAATCCAGTTTTTTATTTGATGATACAATGTCTGCCTCGTAGGAAATCATTTCTCCATCAATTTGTTGTTCAAGGGTAACCGATTTTTTATTGGTTAAAGCATCTTTAATGATGTGGTAATTGGTTACAACATAACCATCAGCAGTAAGCATAAAGCCTGTGCCAATCAGGTTGTTCGTTTTTTTACCGGCCTCCGTTTTTTCGGCATCAACTTTATTGTCAACCGCGTTAATCATTTTGCGGTTTTCCTTTGCCTCACGGCCCAGTTCCATTACTTTGGCTTCAAGCTTATTGTCAATTTTATTCCTGAAAGTATAATGGTACAAGGCAACACCACTTACGGTAACAACCAGCGAAATACTGGCAGCCGCCATAATGGGTTTTAATAAACTGCTGCGCTTTTGTTTTTGAACGGGGAACGATTTATCGTTTTCCCACTGGGCCATTTTATGCTTTAACTGCACACGGTCGTAGTAAGCCTGTATTCCCTGTCGAATGTCCTGGTGTAATTTTACTTCGCTGGCAATTTTATCATCGGCAACAATCAGCAATTCCAGCTTCTTTGCTTCATCAACGGTTAGCTGCGCGTCAAGGTATTTTTCAATCTGTATGGTAAGTTCTTCGCGTGTCATCGTTCTTTATTTCTATAAGTACCCCGTATTCTGTATCCGGTACCCGGTTATTGATATGTTTATTTGTTTAAGTTTGTAGTTCCTTTTGCCGGTTTAAAACTGTCTTACGGTATCGTTCTAACTCTTAATTTGTTAATTGCTCATATGCGAGTTAGCTAAATTATGCCCTCCCGTTCACAAGTACCAGCTTCTTAAACCTGTTAAAACATTTATATTTCTGGTTTTTTGCATTGTCACTGTTGGTGTAACCAAATTTCAACGCAATTTCGTCCATGCTCAGTTTATTGTAAAAAAAGTCCTTTAATATACTACAGCATGGATCACCCAATTGTTCAAGCGAGCGTTCAATGCTGGTCATAAACCCTTCCCTGGTTACATGCGCTTCCACGTCTTCTTCCACGTCTTCGGCATCCATGGTTTCCTTTAGTTTCAGCACGCCATCGTACTGGAGTTTACGCAAACGCTTATACCATAAATTGCGCGCCACCGAATATAAATAGGTTGGAATGGCACAGGTCAGTTTAAAATCATCCTGTTTTAGTTTTTCATAAAACACAATGAATGTTTCCTGGTAAATATCCCGTGCATCTTCCTCGTCCCCATGATTTGAAAGAACCAATTTAAGCACCAGCTGAAAATTTTCCTTATAAATTTTCCGGTACAAAAACTCGTTTCCGAGTTTTAACTGAGCTATTTCATCGTCAGCGCTAATGGGGTGGTTTTGCATGTTAACCATAACCAACAGTTTATCCCAAAAATAGGAAAAAGTAACCCGCACACGGTGTGGAAATGCCTAAAAATCTATAAATGAGGCGTTAGGGAGTAACTAGACCGACCCCATTCCGTTATACCATGTTGACATATTAGCCCCGATGTTAATTCTATTATAGTCCTGGCCGCATTTTACACTTTAATTTAGCCGATCTAATCATAATCATGGAAAATTTAAAACTTTTATGTACCCAGGTAAGGCGTGATATTATTCGCATGGTATCGGCCGTTCAAAGTGGCCATCCGGGCGGTTCGCTGGGCTGCGTTGAATATTTTGTGGCAGTGTATTTTAAAGTGATGAAACATAATCCGAAGAATTTTACCATGGACGGGAAAGGAGAAGACATATTTTTTCTTTCAAACGGTCACATTTCACCGGTGTGGTACAGTGTGCTTGCCCGTAGCGGTTATTTTCCGGTTAGTGAACTGGCTACATTCCGCAAAATTGACAGCCGCCTTCAGGGCCATCCTGCAACGGCCGAACACCTGGAAGGCGTACGCATGGCCAGCGGTTCATTGGGGCAAGGCCTTTCAACAGCTATTGGCGCAGCCATTACAAAAAAACTAAATAAGGAAAATACCTATGTATTCAGCCTGCATGGCGATGGTGAGTTGCAGGAAGGCCAGATATGGGAGGCAGCCATGTTTGCGGCCCATAATAAAATTGACAACTTAATATCAACCATTGATTATAATGGTAGGCAAATTGATGGCGATGTGGATGATGTATTGTCGTTAGGCGATATTAAGGCCAAATGGCATGCTTTTGGATGGCAGGTACTGGAGATGGATGGAAACAACCTGGAGGAAGTCATCAATACACTTAATCACGCAAAAACATTAACCGGAAAGGGAAAACCCATCATGATCATCATGAAAACTGAAATGGGTATGGGGGTTGACTTTATGATGGGCACGCACAAATGGCACGGTTCTCCTCCAAATAAAGAGCAGACTGAAAAAGCCCTTGCACAACTTATTTTGGATGGATTGGAAGAACAAGGGGATTATTAGAGGATAGTGAAATTTCAAATAATGAAATTTAAAGGTTTACAGTTAGTGGTCATACAAACTACAAATCGAAGGGTGTAAGTTACAGGATGGTTTTTGCAAACTCAATACATTTTAGAAAATAAACAGGAATCCAGATATTTTAATATTTAAAATTTCATTATTTAAAATTTGAAAAAAATATTCATTATACCGATTTTAATTTTACTGGGGATTTCGCCACAGCGTTCCGTTGCTCAGCAGCAAAAACGCCTTACGCGCATGCTCATCATTTTTGATTTTTCCAATTCCATGAACGCTACATGGGAAACCAGTTCGCGCATTACCATTGCAAAAAGGTTGATTGGAAATGCCATTGACTCGCTTAAGGATGTAAAGGACCTGGAAATTGCCTTGCGTTTATACGGTCATCAAACGCCTTTGCGTCCCGATTTCCAGGATTGCAAGGACTCAAAGCTGGAAGTGCCATTTGGTCCCGGTAACCACCAGGAAATCCGTAATAAAATAACCGGCAATTACCCCAAAGGGACCACGCCCATTGCATACTCGCTTGAACAGGCCGGTGCCGATTTTCCCGAATGCGCAGAGTGTAACAACGTGATCATATTGGTAACTGACGGTATTGAAGCTTGCGATGGTGATCCCTGTGCCATTGCCAAAGCCCTGCGTTCAAAAGGCATTAGAGTAAAACCGTTTGTTATTGGCGTAGGCATGGACCTATCATACCTGAACCAGTTGGAATGCATTGGGGCCGTGTTTGACGCAAACAATGAAAAATCATTTGCCAATACACTCAAAGTTGTAATTGATCAGGCCATAAACAATACAACCGTACAGTTAAACCTGAACGATATTTATAAAAAACCAACCGAGACGAATGTAAGTTATACCATTTACGATCAAAAAACAGGCAAGGAAAGGTATAATTACGTGCATACCATGAACAGTGTAAATAAACCCGACACCATTGCCCTCGATGCCGTATCAACGTATAAGGTTGTTGTGAATACCATTCCAAAAGTGATCAAAGAAAACATTGTATTGCAACCCGGCATACACAATGTTATTGAAATTGATGCCCCGCAGGGCACGCTTGATATCAAAGTGAAAAACCCGGGCAGGTATGTAACCAATTTCAATACCATTGTACGTAAAAAAGGCGATTTAAATACCTTGCATGTGCAACCGGTTGGAATGCCTGAAAAATACATTGTGGGTAATTATGATATAGAAATATTGACCCTGCCGCGTATTTATATTTCCAACCTTGAAATTAAGCAAAGTGTGGTATTGCCCGTTGAAATTCCAAGCCCGGGCAGTGTGCGTTTGTCATTTGCCAGTCCGGCCTATGGTTCAATTATGGTCATTGAAGACGGAAAACAAAAATTCGTATGCAACATCAACAGCGAAGTAAAACAGCAGGAAATTGTGTTGCAGCCCGGG
>DASPJQ010000200.1:0-1382 GCA_035628535.1 Flavobacteriales bacterium
CGAATCGTTAATGACCATGCCGTAAGCGAGAATAAGTGATGCGCAAACAGTTCCGTTGAGGAGGGCCACCCCAAATTCTTTGGCCAGCCGTGGAAACAGGCGCTTGTAATCAATTGTATTGTTGGCAAGCCCCTGCACAACAATTGCCGATGACTGAATACCCACATTACCGCCCATGGCTGCAATAAGCGGCATGAAAAAAGTCATTTCAGGGTGGAGGCCGATTACATGATCAAATACTCCTATTATGCGTGATGCAACAATACCACCCGCCATGGCCACAATAAGCCATGGAAGGCGTGCACGCGAAACCACCCAAATGGTATCATGCGATTCCACATTTTCCGATAAACCCACCATCATCTGATAGTCCTTGTCAGCCTCTTCCTTAATCACATCCACAACATCGTCAATGGTAATACGGCCCAGTAAAACCCCGTTTTCGTCAACAACCGGCAATACAACCAGGTCATATTTTTGCATGATGCGGGCCACAATTTCGCGGGTTTCGGTATGCACCACTTTGCGTATTTTTTGCTGGTAAAGCTGGCTTATGGGGGTTTTGGCAGTGGCTACCAAAAGTGATTTTAACGAAAGAAGCCCCACCAACACATCATGGTCATCGACCACGTAAATGGTATACACGTTTTCAACGTTATGTGCTTGTTGTCTTAATTCCACAATGCAACGGTCAACGGTTTGGTTAAGGTGCACTTTTATAAGTTCACGGGCCATGATGGCACCGGCCGTATTTTCATCGTACGTTAAAAGGTGAACAATGTCTTCAACCTGCTCCTTGTCCTTGATTTCAGAGATAACCTCGTGCTTGCGTTCCTCGGGTAAATCGCCAAGCATGTCAGCTGCGTCATCGCTGTCCATTTCATCAATATGGGCGGCAATCTCACGGTTGGTTAACGATTCTAGCAACTCTTCTCTGAAATCCTCATCCAGTTCAAGCAAGGTGTCAGCCGCAAGTTCGTTGGGCAGCAGCTTGAACATGTATTTGCGTTGGTCCAGGGTAATTTCATGCATGATGGCGGCCACGTCACTTCCATGCAGCGAATGAATATTGGCTGCTACAAAACTGTCGTTGCCTTTTTCAAGCGCTTCGCGCAGTTCATCCATGAACTCGTTGGTGATTTCCATAAATATGGCCCCCTAAAATTGCGGCAAATGTAAGGTTTTATGTCAAAAAAGCCAATGCCGTGTGAAATTAGAAAAGGTTATGCATCAGCATGAAAGCCATTATTAACAGCCTGTTAAAACCATAAATGGATTGACCAGTCCCTATGTTATTTTGACCATTCGTAATTTAACGCATGGCAATTTATATAAATCAGTTAGATTCGCACCTTGAAACGAAATACGATAATGAAGCGACT
>DASPJQ010000201.1:0-5629 GCA_035628535.1 Flavobacteriales bacterium
TGCAACCTTCAAACTGGTCAGTCACAAAATCGGCCACCGGGGCAATTTCAAAATCAAACTTGAATAAGCCGTTATTGCAATTTGATGAATTATTGGTAGATGACCATGCACCGGGTGTTGTCGGGAAATCGTCATTGTTGCCACAACCCGCACATACGCTTTGATAGACAATACCAAATTTATCAAACCGTGATGTACCGCCATCAACATGTTCCTGGCTTTCGTTTCCGCCAAAATAAGTTGAATATAAAAGCCCGGTCATGTTACGCTGGAAGCAGGCCAGGTAAAAATTGTATCCATCGCCACTTGCTGGCTGATAGGCGCCTGCTGTAATAGGCATACCGGTTAAGGGTGTTGGAAGTAAAATGTTTGCACCCCATCCTGAAATATAAATATTACCACATACATCAACCAGGAAAGCCGATGGTGAAATGTTTACAGTTCCTGAACCGTTTCCAAATAACGTGCTCCACGTATACGCAGTTAAGTTGCTATCAAGTTTAACAATGTATTGGCCGCTGTTGGGATTATTGTAAACTCCGCTTGTAATGGGCCATGACGCCATCCCCATTGTGTTTCCATACAGGTACACGTTGTCATCTTTGTCAATTTCCACAAACATGGTTTGGTCATAAAGATTGGTTCCGATATAACTTCCTGCCAGCATTGTTGAACCTGATGGCGACAACTTCACAATGAAACCATCGGCTTTTCCTCCCTGGTAAGACCCGTAAACAGTACCGGCTGTTATTGGAAAATCGGTACAGGTTGTACCACCAGCCACAAAAACATTACCCGATGCATCAAGTTTTACCGAATAGCCGGCATCAAGTCCTGTTCCACCCAGGTACGTGGAAAAAATAAGGCTTGTGAGTGTTGGGTTAAATTTCAGAACCACCGCATCCGAACCTGTTCCCTTTACCGGTTGAAAAGCATTAACCATGGGGAAATCGTCTGAACGTGTTGTAGTGGCAATATAAATATTTCCGGCAGCATCGGTCATAATTTCTCCGCGGAACTGGTCCCCGTAATTGCTGGTGAGCGAATCATAGGCCGCTGCCGATGCGTAGGTACCGGAAGTGACTTTATAATTGACCCCGTCATTGGATGATCCGCCTATGAGCGTTGAACCGATAAGGTCATTACCGGCCGCATTGAATTTAGTTACATAAATATCGGTACCTGTTCCGGTGTAATAAACACCGTTGTAATAAAACTGAATGGTGGATCCTCCATTAAACGAAGTATCATAAGCCGTTTCGGTGGTTGGAAAATCGGTTGAACTGGTTGCACCAAAACACATGAGTTCGTCATTGTCATTTACAATAAGACTGTGAACCGTTTCAGTTCCCGAAGTGGCTGTTCCTCCACCCAAATAGGTGGAGTAAACCTGGCCTGTGCCATCAGGCGTGTATTTTGTAATTACCACATCAGTTACGCCATAGGTAGACCCATCGGGTTCTGAAATGCTATCCCATGGACCGGGCGTAGTGGGATACCCCTGGTCAAAACATGTTCCGCCTGCGTAAAGATGGCCGGCATTGTCATAAGTAGCCGTCATTCCGAAATTATCGGCCAGTGAACCGCTGAATGTTCCAAATATCAGCACCGGATCAATAACCAGCAGTTGAGATGCGTCATATCCTTTTGGAAAATCGTATGTAACACGGTTGTTGCTGACTTTAAAATTGCAGGGAACCATTACTTTTTTTCCGTTGATGATTTGCCAGGCAACAGGTTTTGCTTCCTGGTTTATGACCACGCTGGTTGAAATAAACAGGTTACCGTTTTTTCCTATTTTAACATCGGCACCTTCATATTCCTGAATGATCTGCAAAGGAGAAAATCCTGGCGCAACAGTATATGTGTATTCAAGCTTTTCATCACCATTGGTTTCAAATTTTACCGATATGCCCGGGTAAAGTCCCTTGATGTCTAATTTTTCATATGCGTAAATACCGCCTTTCCATTTTGACCTGTCGTTACCCTTGAAAAAATTATAATACTTTTTTGTTTTGGACGATTCATTGTACGAAGGAGTTTGTGCATTGATCCAGTTCATGCGGTAAGCATGTCCTTTTATTTTTGTGCCGGCTTTTTTTTGTTTGTGATGCGCGGCAGCTATTGCGCTGTTGTCAACAAAATGAAAAACCAGAGACTTATCCTCCACAAACATTTTTCCGCCTACAAGCTTAACGGAATAATTGATGTTGGATTGGAATTGGCCTTTGTTGGGAATAAATTCATAATGCCTGTGGCCATTGGCAGCATTAACACGAACATGATCGTGCGAATGGGGTTGGGCAATGATGGCGCCTGCACATGCAAGCAGGACCAGGGTGTGGGTAAAGCGAAGCATTTTATGCATGCATTAAATATAGTAAATTTTAGCCAATAAAAAACCCTGGCGCCAGGGCCAGGGTTTAAATATTAACAGAATTGGGTTGGATTATTCACCCTTATCCATTTGTTCTTTGAGTTTGGCAAGCTCATCAAGCTGGCCCAACGTGGCTTTTTCATTGCCCTCGTTGATTTGCTTAACCATTTTAGCCTGCTGGTTGGCCGGTGTAGCGCCTTTTTTACCGCCAGCACCTTTTTTCTTCTCGCCATCTTCCGGAGCGTCCTGGTAAGTACGTGTATGCGAAACAGTTATGCGCTTAGCATCCTTGTTGAATTCCAATACATAGAAATTCAGTTTCTCATCCACCTTGGCCTGTGTTCCATCTTCTTTCTTTAACGATTTTACCGCAGCGTACCCTTCTACACCATATGGTAGGGCAATGGTAGCAGCTTTATCGTTAATACCGATGATGGTTCCTTCATGGATTGAACCGTTGGTGAAAATTCCTTCAAACACATCCCATGGATTTTGCTCCAGTTGTTTGTGTCCAAGGCTCAGCCTGCGGTTTTCTTTATCAAGTTCCAGCACGATTGCTTCAATGGTGTCGCCCACTTTGCAGAATTCGCTTGGATGCTTGATTTTTTTGCTCCAGCTAAGATCTGAAATGTGAATCAAGCCGTCAACGCCCTCTTCCAGTTCAACAAATACACCAAAGTTGGTAAAGTTGCGAACGGTTCCTTTGTGACGTGATTCCAATGGGTATTTTGTTTCAATATTGGCCCATGGATCTGGCATGAGTTGTTTCATGCCCAATGACATTTTGCGCTCTTCACGGTCCAATGTCAATACCTGCGCTTCAACCTCATCGCCTACTTTTAAGAAATCCTGTGCCGAACGCAGGTGTTGCGACCAGCTCATTTCACTTACGTGAATCAACCCCTCAACACCCGGAGCAATTTCAATGAATGCACCGTAGTCGGCCAATACAACCACTTTTCCTTTAACACGGTCGCCCACTTTGATATTCGGATCAAGTGATTCCCATGGATGTGGTGTAAGCTGTTTAAGACCGAGCGCAATGCGTTTCTTGTCATCATCAAAGTCAAGAATAACCACGTTGATTTTCTGGTCAAGCTGTACAATTTCTTCAGGATGGTTGATGCGGCCCCAGCTAAGGTCGGTAATGTGAATAAGACCGTCCACACCGCCAAGGTCAATAAACACACCATAAGAGGTAATGTTTTTAACAGTCCCTTCGAGTACCTGGCCTTTTTCAAGACCTGAAATAATCTGCTTCTTCTGTTCTTCGATTTCAGCTTCAATAAGGGCTTTATGTGAAACAACAACGTTTTTGAATTCGTTGTTGATTTTAACAACTTTGAATTCCATGTTTTTGCCAACATACACATCGTAATCGCGTATTGGCTTAACATCAATTTGTGATCCCGGTAAAAACGCTTCTATACCGAAAACGTCAACAATAAGACCACCTTTGGTACGGCATTTTACGAAACCTGTAACCACTTCGTCTTTTTCAAGCGCCTGGTTAACCAAATCCCATGCATGCAGCATGCGTGCCTTTTTGTGTGAAATAACCAGCTGACCCAATTTGTCTTCGGTCAATTCAACATAAACCACTACCGAATCGCCAGGTTTCAAATCGGGTTTGTAACGGAATTCGCTCAGTGGAACTACACCTTCAGATTTGTAACCGATGTTAATTACAACTTCTTTTTTGGTAACAGCTACAACAGTACCATGGGTAATGGCGCGCTCATTAACGGTTGAAAGTGTTTTTTCATACTCACTGTCCAATTTTTTACGCTCGTCCTTTGAGTAGATATCGTCCCGCTCAGAGTAAAGAGTCCAGTTAAAATTCGGATCAGGTTGTGAAGGATGGGCGAATTTCACGCCTTTTTCGGCAATAGCCGATTCATTTTCTTGTGACATAATGTTGCCCGTTCAGATAGGGCCTACTTGTATCAATCGCCCGGTCAATTGATTAGTTAATAATGGTCTTACCCGGGAAGACCGTCTCTTTTTTAAAAACGTGCAAAGATAATGCAGAATATCCCGTTCTACAAGGGAAAAATCACAAAAATTTTATTGGGATAAAAGACATAAGCCATTGAAAATAAGAAGGCAATGATTTTCGAAGCCCAAAATTAATCAACCCCGAAAACTGTGCCTACCGAAAAGTTGAGAAGAACCCCGTTTTCCTGGTCGGCATTTTTATAGTTCAGGGTATTGTAAAGGTTAATGCCCCCAACCCTGAGGTAAATATTGGAATCACCCTGCCAGTTATAAATAAGTTTAAATCCACTGTGTATTGACCAGGAACGAATGCGCTTTTGCGAATCCCAGTAATCCATTTGAATGGGATTAAGGTAAAATCCAAGGCGCAAATCCTTATTATGCGAAGTATAAAAATAGTTGCTGATGCCAACCGGGCAAAGAAGCGGTGCGAGTATAATGGCAAGTGCATCACCCAAGCTGTTGCAACTGCTGCAACGGAACCAATCAGGATCGCGGTATAAAAGTATGGTAATGTTACATCGCGCATAAAAATCGGTTTGTAAATTGCTGCCTAAAGCAAAGTCCCAGTTGGCATACCAGTTAGATTTTTTACCCAAACGCGCCTCGGCATGTATACCTGCCGCATAGGTATGGCGGGTGCCAAGGGTTGAATTAAAATCAAAATTAAGCCCGAAATATCCCCCTTGGGCATGAAGGTCGGTAAATGACCAAATAAAAAGCAGTATACTGATACAGGCCTTTTTCATTGGAAGCCAAAATACACAAAAAAACCCGTCTTCTACAACGGGTTTTCATGTTTTAAACTAACATAAACGGAACCATTCCTGGCGGTTTGTTATAAAAGGTCCTTTACCGCATCAAGGTCATAAATGGTGCTTATCAGGTCTTTAGCTGCAACAACGTTGGTTGATGAAATGGTGTAAAAGTTGTTCCCAAAAAGACTCAATACTGTATTGAGGTCGGCCGTTGAAATGGCCTTGTCAGGGTTGTATTTAAGTGACAATGTAAAACCAAGCGCTTCTGAAAGCGTGTGATTGCGTATAGCGTCATCGGAAAAACTATCAAGCGCATCATTTAAATAATGAATTACACAGGCCGCTACAATTTTGTCCCATTTGGCTTTAATGTTTTGTGCAGCCAGGTCTTTTGCTGCGTTATTGTTGTTATTAATGGCGATGCGTCCTTTTTTGAACTCGTCCATCATATACTGATTGCAGTCAAGGTGTGCATCAACTGTGTTGGAGTATTTGC
>DASPJQ010000202.1:0-12242 GCA_035628535.1 Flavobacteriales bacterium
AGCGTATTTTTTTCATCATGCACAGAAGTGATTGTAATGCTTCCCCAAAATCCTGAACCGTCTTTGCGTTTACGCCAGCCTTCGTAGGCTGCGCGCCCGGTTTCAACAGCTTCTTTAAGGAGTCTGTCGGGTAAATTGTTATTGAGGTCTTCTGAGAAGTAAAATATACTAAAATGTTTTCCTAAAACTTCTTCCTCCTGGTACTGTTTGATTTTTTGGGCACCTTTATTCCAATTCATGATACAGCCTGATTTGTCCAATAATATAATGGCATAATCCTGTATTTCTTCAATCATTCGCCTATAGAAATCACTTTTTGTAAGTTCCACTTTCAGGTTGGGCTGTATGTTTTCATTTTTAACCATACTACTTCAATTACTTGTTGATTTCTGAAACAATTTGGAATATAGTGGCGAGTTTTTCTTTAAGTTCGCTTGTTTTAGAAGGTTTGACAATAAACGCCTCAGCACCCAATTTCCAGCTTTCTTCCACCGCTGATGTTTCGGCTGTTGTTGAATACATGAATATTTTGGTTTCGCGCAACCGGGCAATTTTTTTAAGGCTTCTAAGGCATTCAATCCCGTCCATTTTTGGCATGTTCATATCTAAGAAAATATAATCAGGAGTATAATCATCCTCCAACGTGAGCAGCCTGAGACCTTCAATGCCGTCATTGACAACTGTCAAATATACATCCTTATTTATTTTATTCAGGCAAATCCTGAATATTTCCTGGTCATCCTGATCATCATCAATTAACAAACAGTGCTTCATTCATCTTATTTTTGGCTTGTAAAAATAAGCATTAAAGCAAATAAAACGGTTTTGTGTGGCTCATAAAAAAACGCAAAAAGCATGCGAATGGTTCTTTTAGGAGAACAGCTAAAATACAACTTGTTGCGAATGCAAGAAAAACAAGAAATCGTGTAACGTTAAAGCCACAACCACTTTTAGGAATTTCCTATAAATAAATCAGGTGATTTTTTATACACGCGCTGAAAAATTAAACGTTTGTTTTGTTTAATTGTTTCTATTAACCGAGTATATTTAAGATTGGTTTGCTTTTTTGCATAGCTAAAAATATTGGTATCTATATATTCGGTACATATATTTAAATTACGAATTTATTTCTGCTGCACATAAAATACTTTTGATCAGCTAGTGTGCAGTAAAATGGTCTTTTCGGGGAGAATTTAGTCTGACACAGATTAAAAATCAACTGCTAAAGTTTTGAAACGGAGCTCAATAAAAAAGGTATAACCGGTTGAAGTTACGTCTTCATTTTAATGATCCTGGTAAAACTATAGGCCTCCCTACTCCTTCACCAACTTAACCCTGACAACAATTCCTGTACTTGGTTATTTCAGTGAAATAAACTCCTGCGGGCAATTGTGCCTGCATTGTTGAGCGTTGAACAGGCTATAATATTAAATTTATCGGAAAACGCACCAACATCATTGACCATCCGCTTGAAGGGGATTTGCAATTAAGCTACAATTGTCACAGGGATTGCCCGGACCATCTCCATACACATTGGCCCGGTCAGTATTGGTATTGTAAACACAATTGTCAACACTGTCGGGAAATAAGTGTCTGCATCATACTCCAGGCTGACGCACGGAAGGGAGACCCCCAACCCGAATAATCAAACACAACAGGATCACAATATTCCATGGCTGACCATAAGCTGTGAACTAACCAAAGCACCGGCATCATGTACCAAAAATGTAAACGGATTTACTAAAACACCAAAAATCTGTACACCGTATTTAGTATATAACTTAATGCTTGCGTCATAGTAGTCAATTAAATACAGTATGCATCCGCGTTCGCAAAAATATACTGGCGGGTTGGTTACTTTGCGCGTTAGCACTTCACAAATCCAATAGGTTGTGCCGGAGTCGGCATACGTAATATTTGGTGTCGTTCGTAATTTATCAGTAAATTAGTATCAATGGTACATGTGCATTGCGATCTGGCAGTAAGGGAATAAAACCAATAAAAAGAATTGTTAAAATGCGTTGCATGACTAAAAGGCTCCAAAGCAATAAGCGGTTGCCTTTCAAAAATATGGCCGTTAAAGAGAGGACTTTGCATCAAAACCACCCCGAACCAAATACAGCTCTCAATAACTGCGAAACCGGGCAGAAATACCGGGAGCACAGCGTACAGCGCCTACGGCAGCCAAAACATGTTAATAAAACACCCAAAATGTCATGGTTATGAACAATGGAATGACCGGTTTTATTTAACTTTGCATTCCGATAATTGAATTTTTCATATGCCCAGAGACACCAGTATCAACTCGGTACTCATTATCGGAAGCGGACCCATTATTATTGGCCAAGCCTGCGAATTTGACTACTCCGGATCACAAGCAAGCCGCTCATTGCGCGAAGAAGGTATTGAGGTAACCCTTATTAACAGCAACCCCGCCACCATTATGACCGATAAGGTGGTTGCCGACAATATTTATTTAATGCCCCTGGAAACTGAAAGCATTGAATACATTTTGAAGCAACACAAAATTGATGCTGTGCTGCCTACCATGGGCGGACAAACGGCCTTGAATCTTTGTATAAAATGTGACGAGGCCGGTTTATGGGAGAAATACGGGGTGCGTATAATTGGAGTTGACATTAACGCCATACAAATTACTGAAGACCGCGAACAATTCAGGAAACTGATGGACAGCATTGGCGTTGGACAGGCGCCATCATTTATAGCCCGCTCATTTCTGGAAGGAAAAGAAATTGCCCGTGACATGGGTTTCCCGCTGGTAATTCGCCCATCGTTCACGTTGGGCGGAACGGGCGCCAGTTTTGTTCACAAGGCCGAGGATTTTGATAAATTACTTACGCGTGGTTTGCATGCCAGCCCCATTCACGAAGTGCTTATTGATAAAGCTGTAATTGGCTGGAAAGAATTTGAACTGGAATTGCTGCGCGATGCCAATGACAACGTTGCCATTATTTGTTCCATTGAAAATTTTGATCCCATGGGGATCCACACCGGTGACAGCATTACCGTTGCCCCGGCCATGACCCTTAGCGACACTACCTACCAGAAAATGCGCAGCATGGCCATTCGCATGATGCGTGCCATTGGAAATTTTGCCGGTGGTTGTAATGTGCAGTTTGCCGTAAGCAACGATGAGAAGGAAGATATAATTGCCATTGAAATTAATCCGCGTGTTTCACGTTCCAGCGCCCTGGCCTCAAAAGCCACAGGATATCCAATTGCCAAAATTGCGTCAAAACTGGCCATTGGCTACCATTTGGATGAATTGAATAACTCCATTACGGGAAACACATCGGCCTACTTTGAACCCACGCTTGATTATGTAATTGTAAAAATACCGCGTTGGAATTTTGACAAATTTCCCGGCAGCGAACGACAGCTTGGTTTGCAAATGAAGTCGGTTGGCGAGGTTATGGGTATAGGGCGCAGTTTTCAGGAAGCTTTGCAAAAAGCGTGTCAGAGCCTGGAAATAAGGCGTAACGGTTTGGGCGCTGACGGGAAAGAACTGCGCAACCAGGACGCAATTTTAGAGAGTCTGGAAAAACCAAGCTGGAACCGTTTGTTCCACATTTACGATGCCATAAAACTGGGCATACCTTTTAAGACTATACGCGAAAAAACAAAAATTGACGAATGGTTTTTACGCCAGATTGAAGAACTGGTTGAACTGGAAAAAGAAATTGAAAAACATACCGTACAGAATTTACCGAAAAATTTATTGTTTGAAGCCAAACAAAAAGGCTATGCCGACCGGCAGATCGCACACCTGCTGCGCTGTTTGGAAAGCGAAGTGTTTGCCAAACGCCAGGAGTTTGACATTAAGCGCGTATATAAGCTGGTTGATACGTGCGCGGCCGAGTTCCCAGCGTTGACACCGTACTACTACTCTACTTTTGAACAGGAAAACGAAAGCGTTGTAAGCGATAAGAAAAAAATTATTGTATTGGGATCAGGGCCTAACAGGATTGGACAAGGCATAGAATTTGACTATTCATGTGTGCACGGTGTACTTGCTGCCAAAGAATGCGGGTATGAAACCATCATGATTAACTGCAACCCCGAAACCGTTAGCACCGATTACAACACGGCAGACAAATTGTATTTTGAACCGGTATTTTGGGAACATATTTACGAGATTATACTGCATGAAAAACCCGAAGGTGTAATTGTGCAATTGGGTGGGCAAACAGCACTGAAACTTGCCGAAAAACTCCATCGTTACGGAATCAAAATAATGGGTTCAAGTTTTGAAAGCCTTGATTTGGCTGAAGACCGCGGAAGTTTTTCAACCCTTTTGAAAGAAAACAATATCCCCTACCCGAAATTTGGCGTGGTGGAAAGCGCTGAACAGGCATTGGAATTATCCAGGGAACTTGGTTTCCCCTTGCTGGTTAGGCCTTCCTATGTACTGGGCGGGCAAAAAATGAAAATTGTGATCAACGAACAGGAACTGGAAACCCATGTGGTTGACATTTTGCGCGATATGCCTGAGAACAAGATTTTGCTTGACCATTTTTTGGCGGGCGCCATTGAAGCCGAAGCCGATGCCATTTGCGATGGAAAGGATGTATACATCATAGGCATTATGCAGCACATTGAACCGGCTGGCATCCACTCGGGTGACTCGTACGCGGTGTTGCCTCCATATAATTTGGGCGATTTGGTGATGCAGCAAATTGAGGACCATACTAAAAAAATTGCGTTAGCGCTCAAAACGGTAGGTTTGATCAATATACAATTTGCCATTAAAAACGAATTGGTTTATATAATTGAGGCCAACCCGCGCGCTTCGCGTACAGTACCCTTTATTGCCAAAGCTTATGACGAACCGTACGTGAATTATGCCACTAAGGTCATGCTGGGCGAAAAGAAAGTGAAGGACTTCAACTTTAATCCGCGCAGGAAAGGTTACGCCATTAAAATACCTGTATTCTCGTTTGACAAGTTCCCGAACGTAAACAAGGAACTTGGGCCAGAAATGAAGAGTACCGGTGAAGCCATACGTTTTATTGACGATTTGAAGGACCCGTATTTCAGGCAAATTTACAGTGAGCGGAATTTGTATTTGAGTAAGTAGGTTTCTCGCAGCTTGCGCAGAAGACGCAGATTTTATATGAGGGAATTTGTAGTTTAATGAGCAGGCTTAATTATACGGGCGGCCGCGTTTAAAAGTCGGAAATACTGATCTCTCAGCAACCCGTTACACAGTTTTTTTCACATTCCATTAATTTCATTCTGAACACTAAACCATTTTAGTATATTTGCTCTGCAACAATTTTATTCAAATGGGCAACCTCAAATTAATTCTGGTAAACGCTTGTTTTGTTTTTATTACCGTCAACCGTTATGGGCAGAGACCCTAAAATAACACTTCTTTATAAGGGAACGAAATGTAAAACTTAAAGTAAAATCTTCTTTTTATTCACAGGATAAAATTGCAAAAATGAAAGGCGAAATCGAATCGCTTGAAAAGCAAATTGAGGCCATAAAAACCATCCTGGCCCAACGAAACGAGAAGGAAGAACCAGAAGATAAAAAAGATAAATAGGATTAAATCCCAACGGCCGTACCCATGAACAACACCTAATGCAATGTATAAATTGTGCGCAAAGGGTTCCTTTAATCTATTTTCACATATTCTTCGTATATTTTCCACATGAAAACAGGTATTGCGGTTAATCGTATCGTAAGATGCTCATTCTTATGCGCTTCACTGTTTTGCTTTTTGTTTGGCTCCGCTCAAAATAAGGTTATTGATTCCCTTCAAAACCGTTTGGTTACCGAAAACAACGATACGGCTCGCATAAAAATTATGATTGGGCTAGCCAATGAACTTGTATTTGCCGGAAAAAACAAGGAGGCCCTTGAAACCGCCAACAAAGCAGCATCACAAGCAAAAAAAATAAGTTGGGAACGCGGTATTGTATACACCACCATTGCCATTGGCAATGTTTACGAATTCAGTTCCCAACCTGATAAAGCGGTTGCCGCCTATTTTAAGGCCGAAAAAAAAGCAAAGGAATTGAATGTTCCCATTTTACTTTCCTCGTGCTATTCCAACCTAGGTTCGTATTATTATCAATTGGGCGATGTCGTAAAAGCCCAAAAGTATTTTCAACAAATGCTGGTCACGGGGATCAAAAGCGGTGATCAAGACGGTCAGGCACGGGCCCATAATAACCTGGGCGCAACCTATGAGGCAGAAAAAGAATACAAAAAAGCCATTAAATCATACAAAGAAGCCATACGCATTTATAAAAAACAGAAAAATGAACGGAACATTGCCGATGCCTATAACAACATTGGCAATGTATATTTTGCCATTCGCGATTATGAGGAAGCGTTGGTCCATTTGCGGTGGGCTTTGAGCGGGTACATTAAATCGGGTGACAAACAAGGCTACAGCATTGCCGCGGGTAATATTTCCAACACCTTTACATCGCTTTTTAACCAGCCTGCACCCAGGGTTGAAAAATTACTGAAAACCGGGAAAGATTCGGCTTATAACAGGCAGCTTTTAATTGACAGCTCCATTTATTACGCCAATGCAGCCATAAAAATAAACCGTGAATTAAATGATTTGTATAATCTCGCCCACAACCTAAAATCATTGGGCAATTCCTACGTCAATACGGGCAGGTATACCGAGGCAATGGAGGTTTACGGTGAATCATTGAGACTTTCCACCGACTTAAGCGCTCTTGTCATACAGCGTGCTGCCACCGAGGGAATGGCCCACGTGAATGCAGGCATGGGAAACTATAAAGATGCCTACCAGTGGATACTCAAACACAATGTGATTAAGGATTCGATCTTCAGCCAGGAAAAACAGGTTGAAGCGGGACGCCAGCAAGGCCGTTTTGAGACTGAAAAACAGCTGGCCCTTGATGCAATGAAACACCAAAAAGACATTGCAGCGGAAAAAAAACAACAATTGCTTATAATTATTTTTAGCTGTATTGTGATTGCCGTGGTGGTTGTTTTCCTGGTCATTTCATTCAACCGCTTAAAAATCACCCGCAGGCAGAAAAAAATAATTGAACAGCAAAAACACCAGGTCCTGGAACAAAAAGAAATTGTTGAAGAAAAAAACAAGGAAATTACCGATAGCATTAACTATGCAAAACGCATACAGCTGGGCATTTTACCTTCGGAACAGGAATTAACAAAAGCATTGGGCGACCATTTTGTTTTGTACCTGCCCAAAGACATTGTAAGCGGTGATTTTTATTGGGCAATTTCCACCACAACCACCAATACCGGTATTAAGCTGAGTGTATTTGCCGCTGTTGATTGCACAGGTCATGGGGTACCTGGCGCCATTATGAGCATGTTGGGAAAAACCCTGCTGAACCAGACCGTAAAAAATCCCGACATTAACTCTCCTGCCGATGTATTGAATTTTTTGAATGCCGAATTGCCCAAAAACCTGAAATCGCATGAAGCCAATACACGTATTCGGGACGGTATGGATGTTGGGCTTTGCGCCCTGAATAGTAATGCCAAAAAATTATATTTTGCCGGTGCAAACAATCCGTGCTGGATAGCCCGCAACCATGAAATTATTGAGCTGGAACCCGATAAACATGCCGTAAGCGCCAGTGAAGAAAGCAACAAGGTTCCATTTAACAATACTGCTTTTGACTTGCAGGCGGGCGATATGGTTTACCTGTTTACCGATGGGTATGCCGACCAGTTCGGAGGGCCAAAGGGAAAAAAATTCAAGTACAGCCAATTAAAGGAACTGATCTCTGAAATTTCAGGAGAAAACACGGTGGCCCAGCGTGAAAAATTAAAGGACGTTTTTTTCCAATGGAAAGGAAATTACGAGCAGACGGATGATGTGTGTATACTTGGAGTGAGGGTTTAATTCCGAATTTTGAATCCTGATCCTTATTCGGAATTCGCTACTCCTCATTCTCCTTATCCAAATACTGCTGCACTATTTCAATCGCATTGGTCACCACATCGCTCAACGCGGTAATAAAAGACCCTTCTTTCGCACCGTTAATGGCGTGTTTGATGGCTTCGGTTTCTTTCGGAATGATTTCATAGGTCACCGCTCTGCCTGATTCTTCAATACCTTCCAATATTAAATTGATAATTTCCTCTTCGGTACGTCCGCGCAAATGTTTTTCCTGTCTAATAATGATGTGGTGGAACATACGTGCAGCAATGCGTGCGCATTCACGTATGTCCTCATCGCGCCTGTCACCAACCCCTGCAATGATACCTACTTTGTGTTCCGATTCAATGGTTGTCAAAAAGTCCTCAATACCTAAATATCCGGTCGGGTTATGCGCAAAGTCAATCATGACCTTGAATTTTTTGAAATTGAAAATATTCATACGGCCAGGGGTTTGTGCAACTCCCGGAATAAATGTTTCCAATGACGATTTTATATCCTCCGTTTTGAATCCCCACAGGTAGCTCGCTAAGGTTGCTGAAAGCACGTTCTCAATCATGAATTTGGCTTTTCCGCCCATGGTCAGTGGTACATGGGTGGCTTTATTCACGCGTATTTTCCAGTCACCCTTTTTTACAGTAATAAACCCGTTTTCATATATGGCCGCTATTCCTCCCGCCCTGCAATGTTCACCAATTACCGGGTTGTTTTCATTCATACTGAAAAAGGCAATTTTGCATTGCAGGTTTCTGGCAATCTTCACGCATTGTGCGTCTTCAGCGTTTAAAACGGCCCAACCGTCTTTTTTCACACTGTCAACAACAACTGATTTTACACGCGCCAGGTCTTCCAGCGTGTGAATATCATTCAAGCCCAAATGGTCTTCCTGGATGTTTGTAATGATACCAATGTCACAACGGCTGAATCCTAAACCTGAGCGCAATATACCCCCGCGCGCTGTTTCCAATACGGCAAACTCAACGGTCGGATCTTTTAAAATAAATTCGGTGCTTAGGGGTCCGGTGGTATCACCTTTTTGCAGCATATGGTTTTGCACATAAATCCCATCGCTGGTTGTAAAGCCTACTTTATACCCGTTGTTTTTTACAATGTGCGCGAGCAGGCGCGTGGTCGTGGTTTTTCCATTGGTACCCGTAACAGCAATAATGGGAATGCGGCTCGGTTTTCCGGGTGGGTACAACATATCAATAACCGGTGCGGCCACATTGCGCGGCAATCCTTCAGACGGGGCCAAATGCATCCTGAAACCGGGTGCTGCATTTACTTCAAGCACCACGCCACCATTTTCCTTGAGCGATTGTGTTAAGTTGGGCGCCATAATATCAATTCCGCAAACATCCAAACCAATTACACGGGAAATTCGCTCGGCCAGAAAAATATTTTCGGGGTGTAACATATCGGTTACGTCAATGGATGTTCCACCCGTACTTAAATTGGCGGTTGACTTGAGGTAAACAATTTCGTTTAATGCCGGTACAGTTTCAAGGTTATATTTCTTTTTTGCGAGCAAATCTAACGTGTCGCGGTCTACTGTTATTTCTGTCAGTACATTTTCGTGCCCATACCCCCTGCGCGGGTCCTGGTTTTCCAGGTCAATTAACTGTTGTATGGTGTGTTTTCCATCGCCTTTCACATGTGCCGGAACACGCTGCGCTGCCGCTACAATTTTATTGTCAATGACCAGTATCCTGTAATCAAAACCGGTTATAAACCGCTCTACAATGACCCGCCTGCTGTATTTTTTTGCATGGGTAAGGCCCTGCACCGCATCGTCCCAGTTGGTCACATTAATGGACGCGCCTTTACCGTGGTTTCCATCCAGCGGTTTAATAACAATGGGATAGTCAATGCGCTGAATGACTTTTTGCAGGTCCTCCTCATCCACCACAATATCGCCCTTTGGCACAGGAATTGAAGCAGCCTCCAGCAAACGTTTCGTTTCTTCTTTATTGCAGGCTATGTCAACGGCAATGTTGCTTGTTTTGCAGGTGATGGTGGCCTGAAAACGCATTTGGTTTACACCATAACCCAATTGTACCAATGAATTTGAACCCAACCGTATCCATGGAATATCACGCGCCACTGCTTCGTCAACAATGCTTCCTGTGCTTGGTCCCAGGCGAACCTCTTCCCGTATTTCACGCATTTTTTTTATGTCGGCCTGCAAATCGTATTCGGTGCCGTCAGCCAGTGCCTGTGCAATGGCCACAGCACTCTCAGCGGCAAAAATGCCTACTTTTTCCTCTACATAACTAAACACGACATTGTAAACGCCCTTTGTTTTGGTCTCGCGGGTGCGGCCAAAACCGGTGTCCATACCAGCCAGTGTTTGTGTTTCAAGTGCAATATGCTCAATTACGTGCCCCATCCAGGTGCCTTTCTCAACACGCATAAAAAATCCGCCTACACTATCTTCTGAGCAACGGTGCTCAACCAGGCTGGGAAGCAATTTTTTGAGGCGGTCAAGGAAACCGGGAATTTTATGGGTTGGACGCTGTTCCATATCTTCAAGGTCCAGGCGCATTTGAATAAGCTTTTTTCGGTTCACACTCCAGATATTTGGCCCCCTGAGGGCCTGCACACTAAGAATCTTCATAGTAAAGGCATAGGTTAAATCAAGGCTTAATATAGCATAAAATGCAATTACCGGTCTGAAACATCAACCAAAAACCCATATTAAACGGCCAATATGTGGTTTTGGCCCGCCTAAAAGGTGTTATGAACAGGTTACAGGTAAAAAACAAACTGCGCCAGATGGGCTTGTTGGCCCTAAATTATATACTATTATAGGCAAAAAATTGCCCTATATTTATAGCGGCATTGTGCAGGATTAAACCATTTTTATTGCCAATGAGTACGCCCAGAGGAAAGTTAATCATTATTGGTGGAGCTGTTGACAAAGGCAGCTTTACCGAGAGGGATTTTGATGTCAAAGTTGAAAAGAACCTGAATTTTTTCGAGACCGGTATCTTAAAGCGGTTGATTATCGAATCAAAATACAAAGAAAACTCGCGTATTGAAATTATTACTACCGCTTCAAAAATACCGCGCGAGGTTGGCCCCGAATACCAACGCGCCCTTGAATATTTAAAGGCCTCCAATGTGGGTGTAATGCACATTGAAAACCGTGAACATTCCATGCTTGAAGAAAACATTGAACGCATTAAAAAAAGCGATGTGGTTATGTTTACAGGGGGCGACCAGCTGCGCCTGACGTCAATTTTAGGCGGTACACAAATACACGATTTACTTTTGCAAAAATACCGGGACGAAGATTTTATTTATTCCGGTACTTCGGCCGGGGCGGCTGCCGCATCCAACAACATGATTTACCAGGGCAGCAGCAAAGAAGCTTTGTTAAAGGGCGAAGTAAAAATAACCAGCGGACTTGGTTTGATCAATGATGTAATTATTGATACGCATTTTGTTCAACGCGGACGCATTGGCCGTTTGTTCCAGGCAGTGGTTGGAAATCCGCGTGTATTGGGTATTGGCCTGGGTGAAGACACGGGCTTGCTCATTACAAATGGTACGCATATGGAAGCCATAGGGTCGGGACTGGTTATTTTGGTTGACGGCCGTTTTATCAAAGACACCAATATAACGCAGGTGGACCTTGGTCAACCTGTTTCAATCAAACACCTTATTGCCCATGTTATGAGCATGTATGATACATACGATTTGAAAACGCATACCATGGAAATTCACAACACCCAATTTGTAAGGCCCGCATTAGGATGAAAGTAATTATTCACGGAGGTTTTTTCAGCGAATCATCGCAAAGTGCTGAAACCAAAACGGCCAAGCAGGATGCGTTGAAAATGGCTGTTAAGAGCGCCTATGAATACCTGAAAACACATACCGCACTTGAAACAGTTGTTTATGCCGTTGAGCTATTGGAAAACGATTCGTTGTTCAATGCAGGGATTGGCTCACAAATACAACGTGATGGTAAAATCAGGATGAGCGCATCCATTATGGATGGTAAAACAAAAAAATTCAGCGGGGTCATCAACATTGAAAATGTAAAAAACCCCGTTCGTGTGGCTGAAAAATTAATGCCGTATGATGACCGTGTATTGGGGGGCGAAGGGGCCATTGCTTTTGCACGAAAAAACGGGTTTGCTGAATTCAGTACCGAAATTCCCCAACGGAGAAAAGAATACGAGGCAAAAATTGCTGCTTTAAGGACGAGCACGGTCGGATGTGTAGCCCTTGATGCAAATGGAAACATAGCTGCAGCTACTTCTACCGGTGGAAAAGGGTTTGAAATCCCAGGGCGTATTTCAGATTC
>DASPJQ010000203.1:0-2010 GCA_035628535.1 Flavobacteriales bacterium
TAAATTCGAAATCCTTGAAATTACACGTTAGGCATGGCTACACTTTTTTCAAAAATTATTGCAGGTGAAATCACCTGCCATAAAATTGAAGAGAATGAAAAATTCCTGGCCTTTTTAGACATTGCTCCACTGGTAAAAGGGCACACGTTGGTGGTGCCTAAAACAGAAACCGATTATGTGTTTGACCTGGATGATGCATACCTTTCAGAAATCATGGTATTTTCAAAAAAAGTTGCAGGCAGGTTGCGAAAGGCTATACCATGCGAACGTATAGGCATAGCCGTTATTGGCCTTGAAGTACCGCATGCGCACGTGCACCTGGTGCCCATTAACAATGCCGATGATTTGAATTTTACCCGGCCAAAATTAAAACTCTCACAGGAGGAACTGGCCCAAATTGCTGCAACAATCAATAAAACATAAGACCATTTTCAAAAATTAATTTTCATGATTGAGTTATCACGGGTCCGCGAAAACAAACAAGAAATAGTAGATCGCTTAAAAAAAAGGCCCATTGCCGATATAGAGCAACGCATTAATCAGGTTGAAAGCCTGGATGCCGAGAAACGCAAAATTCAGCAGGAGGCCGAAAGTCTGCAGGCAGAAATGAATGCCGTGTCAAAAGAAATTGGAAAACTGATGGCTTCGGGCAAAAAAGAAGAAGCCGAAACCGCACGTACCAAAACCGGCAATATAAAATCAACGATACAAACATTGAATGAAAAACTGGCGCAAAAAGACAATGAATTGCTGCAATTGCTTTATACCATTCCCAACACACCTTCGGCAAAAGTACCGCCAGGAAAAACACCCGAAGAAAACACCATAGTATACGAGGAAGGTAAAACGCCCGAATTGGGAAGCAACGCCCAACCGCATTGGGAATTGGCAGCAAAATACAATTTAATTGATTTTGAACTGGGCGTTAAAATTACGGGGGCTGGGTTCCCTGTTTACAAGGGCAAAGGCGCTAAATTACAACGGGCGCTCATTTCCTTTTTTCTTGATGAGGCCATTGCCGCAGGTTACAGTGAAATAATTCCTCCTCACATGGTGAACCAGGATTCAGGATTTGGAACCGGCCAGCTTCCCGACAAGGAAGGTCAAATGTACCATGCTACAGCCGATGATTTGTATTTAATTCCCACAGCCGAAGTTCCGCTTACGAATATTTACCGCGATGTAATTTTAAAAGAGGAAGAATTTCCGGTAAAAATTTGCGGGTATACGCCCTGTTTCAGGCGCGAGGCCGGCTCGTACGGAAAAGACGTTCGTGGTTTGAACCGTTTGCACCAATTTGATAAGGTAGAAATTGTGCAGCTACAGCATCCTGATAAATCATATGCAGCCCTGGAAGAAATGGTGGAACATGTAAAGGGATTGCTGCGTAAGCTTGAATTACCTTATCGCGTTGCGTTGTTATGCGGTGGCGATATGGGATTTACTTCGGCCATGACCTATGATATGGAAGTGTTTTCAGGTGCGCAGCAGCGTTGGCTTGAAGTTTCGTCCATTTCCAATTTTGAAAGTTTTCAGGCAAACCGACTAAAATTGCGGTATAAGGATGCCGGTGGGAAAACAAAATTGGCGCATACCCTCAATGGAAGCGCACTCGCATTGCCCCGCATAGTTGCATCGTTAATGGAAAACAACCAAACACCTGAGGGAATAAAAATCCCCCAAGCGTTGGTGCCCTATACAGGTTTTGACATCATCAGTTAAACCATGCGTCAATACGCTTTAATTTTTGTATTTGGTTTATTCGGCTGTGCAAACCCATCGCACGAAAAGGACATTAAAACCCTTGACAGTTTACGCACAGAAGTTTCAAAATTAGAGGCTGATTTTCGCTCTGTTGATACTACGCTTACAACCGAAATAAAAGAAGAAGTGACAAACCGCATGAACGTGCTGAAATCGGTTTTTATGCCCGATTCCATTAACGCTAACACTGCCGGCAAAATTGCTTATTACCAATCGTTCTGGAAAGAAGATGCGCGGTTCAGGTTA
>DASPJQ010000204.1:0-7432 GCA_035628535.1 Flavobacteriales bacterium
TAAAAGGGCATTTGGGTTACTTGAGCCGTCAGTTAATTATAAAGCCCGTGCAACGTTGGCCGATAAACTCGGGAACCTTTATTATCTCAACAACCAATATGCAAAGGCCCTGTACTATGCAAAGAAAAAACACGCACTGGCGGCCCGCATGGGAAATGAAGCCTTGTTCGAAACCAGTGTGGGCATCGGGGGCATTTATCACCGCATGAAAAATATTGATTCGGCAATTGTATACATGAACAAAGCTGAGTCACTGGTTGCTGAAATCAAGGATAACCGCACAAAAAGCCATTATTACAATACCATTGCCGATTTTTACCGTGAAATAAAAGCGTACAGAAAAGCCATAAATTTTCATAACCTGGCGCTGGGAATAGAAGAAGTGAACAAAGCCTGGGCCTATACTTCTCTTGGCAAATGTTACATTAAACTTGACAAACCCGATTCAGCCATCCTGTATTTCAACATGACCCTGGAACGCAAACGGCCGAAATGGATAAAGCCGCTGAAAGTTGTTTCCATGTATAACCTTGCCCTTTGTTACAAAAAGAAAAATGATCTAAACCGGGCATGTATGTTTGCAAAACGTGCAAAACTGGAAGCGGAATCATTAAACGACCTGACCATAAGGCAAGCGTCTCTTCAAACACTGTATGATGTTTCAAAAGCGTTGAAGGATCAAAAAACAGCGCTGGAAAGTCTTGAGGAGCTCAACCGGATTAATGATTCGCTTAGCAATGAAAACAGCATACGGCAGCAAACCAATTACGAATTCAGTTTGCGCGAAGAAATTCAAAAGGCCAACCAGGACAAAAGGGAACTGGCCCTGAAAAAGCAAAAATCCCGGGTTGAAACCGAATTGAAGCAGCGCAATGTTATGATTGGCATTGCAGTTGGCGTACTGCTGTTGGTCGGTACGCTGTTTTTTTTAAACATCCGCAATGCCCGAAAAGTGCGGTTGCAGAACCAGGTGATCCAACATTCACTCAAAGAAAAAGAAGCCCTGCTTCGTGAAATCCATCACCGTGTAAAAAATAACTTACAAATCATCAACAGTTTGTTGAACATGCAAATGAACCGTAACGATGGAAAAACAACGCGCGAAGTAATTAAACTAAGCCAGGACCGCATACACGCCATGTCAATGATACACGAGCGGCTTTATAAATCATCAGACCTGGAAAACATTTCGGTTGAAGAATACCTCTCAGGTATGTGCGAGTATTACCGCATGTCATACGATTTTGAAACGCGCAATATAAAAGTCAATTGCCGTGTCAATACACCCAATATTCATATTGACCGGCTTATTCCACTGGGACTCATTGTAAATGAACTGCTCATAAACAGCGTTAAATACGCTTTTGACCAGGCGGGTGGCGTGGTTGATATTTCATGTACGCATGCGCAGGATTTGATTATATTTACAGTAACCGATAACGGCAAAGGACTGCCTGCTGATTACGAAAAGAAAATGAAAAATTCACTGGGCATCCAGTTGGTACAGGGACTAAGCAAACAATTAAAAGCCAGACTTGAAATCGTGAACAACCCCGGAGCCAGTTTTAAATTGGAATTTAAACACGTATAATGGATTACCGCCTGCTTATAGTAGAAGATGAATTTTCAATTGCAATGGACCTGCAAATGCGCCTGGAGCAAATGGGTTATGATGTAATAGGCATTTGCGCTTCGTATGAAGAGGCTTTGCTGAAAATAGCAGAAAACAAGCCTGAACTCATTTTAATGGACATAAACCTGAATAAGGAAAAAACAGGCATTGATGTGGCCTACAGGGTGTATAAAAATTTTAGCATACCCGTAGTTTTCGTAACAGCGTTCAGCGATAAAACCACGTTTGAAAAAGCCATGGAAACAATGCCTTTGGGGTATGTACTGAAGCCGTTTAAGGACATTGATCTTTCCAATGCCATTGAACTGGCCATGAAACAACACGCTGCCATTATGGCTAAACAACGCCAGATTGATTACCTGTCCGAAATTGTCAAACAACAGGAAACCGTTGCCGTTGCAAATGAACCAGCCCACATTTTCATTAAAAATAAAGGACAGCTTGAAAAAGTATTTATTGATGAATTTATTTTTCTTGAGGCGCTTGACAATTATACGACCATATATACCCTTAACAAAAAATATACTATCAACGCTTTTTTAAAAGACCTGCACAGCCAGCTTCCTGAAAATAAATTTTTGCGCATTCACCGTTCTTACGTGGTAAATACCGATGCCATCAGGTCAATTGATGATAACCTTATTTATTTAAAGAACAACACTTCGGTACCGGTGAGTAAATCGTACCGCACCGACTTTTTCAATAAAATAAAAATCCTCAGCTAAAGCCCTGCTCAAATGCCTTTTTAGCCTTAACACAGAGGCCGCCAAGAATTTTTTGAGATGGCATCCTGATTTTTCACCCTTTAAATCGTAATCGTTCACCCCCGGTTTTAGTCGGGTTACCAATTTTTGCCCTGATCGTCAAGGGGTTTCCTCCACCTTTGGGTAAAAATTAAACAACTATGCATACCTCAAAAAATTGGCTGATGGCCTCCCTATTCATGACTGCTTTTGTGTTAAACGTCCCTGAAATCAATGCTCAGGTAAACCTTGGAAAATTAAAGGATAAAGTAAAAAAGGACAAAGGAAGTGAAAACACCAATGTCTCATCGTCTGAAACAAACAGTGAAACAACAAACGCATCTTCGTTACCGGCAAAAGGCGGTATTGTTTATCCCACTGTTTCATCTCCTGTAATTTCTTTCAGCAGTACGTATACATTTGCCAATAAATCGGAATCGTTAAGCCCGAAGGGAAATATTTTTTTACGGTTGACCACGCCAAAACCCATTGGTGAGGCATTCAAAGACGCTTTAGGCACACCAAATGTGCCCGGTAACGGAAAATTGATCCTTGCCATTGCAAAAGACATCAATGATGAAAAACCGATTGTGATTTATCCAACGGTTATCATGACAAGCCGGTATACCAAAACCAATTTTATTGACCTGACCCTTCAGGCCGATGAAAAAACCATGGCTGCATTGGAATCGCCATCGGCTGAATTGCAATCGCAGGTTGATTTTAATTCCATTGGTACGCTGGCGCCCCGCGGACTTAAAGACGCCTGGATGAATGCGGCCTCAACGTTTCCTGATGGCGACAACCAATGGGAGTGTTTTGTATTTTTTGCTCCTTATAACGGAGAAGGTGCCGTTCAGATTGCTGCACAAAAATTTACGTATACCACCAATGCCGACTCACGCAGCGACCTTGCCGCCAACATGAATTTTTACGATAAGCAACGGTTTGAAAAAACACCCGATGACGGGATCACTACCGAAATACACAAGGCCAACGTGGGTAAAATTGTTTTTGCACAAAACACCATACCGCGCGAAAGCAACGATAAAAGCGCACTGAAATCCGATTTTACCAATTTTTCGAATGGGATTTATGCACGTATGTACATGAAACAATCGGTACGCAATTTCCTGGCCGAAAACGGGAACGGAAAAGATGTGGGAACAACCGGGTACGCCATTGAAATATGGGTTGACGGTAAAAAAATCATGAACGTTACCGACAAACTGGATGGCGAGGACGCCAATAAACGCACCAATTGGCAAATTGTATTGGCGCCCAATAAAAAAGAGGATGAATTTGCCAATGAATACATAACAGGTGAATTCGCCTATTGCATGTCAACGCTGGCTGATGGAAAACATGAAATAAAATTACGGGCGTTTATTGATTACGATAATAAAGAACAAACATTGAGTGAAGGAAGCTTTACCGTAAACATTACAAAAGCCGATCGTGACAAATTTGTAAAGGAATACGGTTTCCGGCTTCGCAAACCGGGTCATATGGATGCCGACCCGCAATTCGCTTCTGAGGTGAAAAAACTGGTGCATTCAAGTGTAAAAACAATACGCTGTCCACTGGCATGGGAAGACCGTGTTGACATGTTTGACCGTGTAACACACCGCGTAACGTATGTTGAGACCGGGTTTATTGATGATGACGGTTCATGCCGTGCCGGAATGTTCCTGGTACAACAAATGAAAACCTCAGACGGATGGGGACCTACCGAAAAATCGAATGAAAGTACTTCCAAATGGGGCTCTCCCCAACGCGATGTGCCTTGCCAGAATTTTGACAATACACTTATAAGGAAATGGTAACCATAACAAGCTAAATAACTATGAAAAGAAATAAAATAACAGTTGCAGTATTGTTTATGGGAGTGCTGATTGGTACAACCGGTACGGCAAACGCTCAACTTAAAAACCTGAAAAATATATCGTTGTCACGCTATAAATTACCGAATGATGAAGATGATGGTGTAAAAGGCGACATTCATTCAAAATACGTTGACAAAATTGTTTTTGCCAAAGAGGAAATAACAAAGAATAATCCGGTCGAGGCGTCCTTTACAAACACATTCACGCTGGCTGACAATATTTACAGCAGGATTTTTTTGAAACAATCACAGTCAAATTTTGCCAATAACGTTGGGCATATTTGGAGCGGTTCCGATTTTTTTTACCGCATTAAAATTGAAGGTGAACCCGTAAATGATTTGCTCCTGAATGATTTTACCTCGGCTGGTGACAAAGAGTCCATTACAAAGTGGACCACCCTGCAGTTAGGCATCTCACCGGCACCTCAGCAAATGAGCGAATACAACCAGGCAAGCATTAGCATACTGTTCGAGCATTTTTATCACCTGCCCGAGGGTTCGTACAAAGTAAAACTCGATTTTATTTTTGACGTACCGGCCGACCAGGAAAAAACCAGCGCTACAATTGGCGAACCCAAAAAAACAACCAGTAAATTCGGGCCGGAAATTGTTATGGCCTCAGGTGAATTCACACTGAATGTACAAAATTCAGATAAGCTTGCATACGCAAAAAAAGTATGCAATCCTTTGCCTGAACCTACCATGACCGATAAAGAACTTGAACAATCCATGCTTAAAGCAGTTGCCGGGAAATGGGAAGGACAAACGCCCGTAAAAGCTGTGATCATTGGCGATGATTGGATTTA
Source organism: Flavobacteriales bacterium (assembly GCA_035628535.1). GTDB lineage: Bacteria > Bacteroidota > Bacteroidia > Flavobacteriales_D > UBA2798 > DASPJQ01. The sequence goes on from DASPJQ010000204.1 coordinate 5,068, forward strand.
CCTGCGCGATGAGTGGGGCACCATTACCGGTCGTAAAATTGAAGCAGCCGTGGTCATTAAATTTGAAAAACAAAACATGTACAAAGTTTTTGACATGAGCTTTTACCAGCAAAACCAGGGCGGTGAAAAATACGGCATTACAAAATACAATGGTGAAATGAACGGGGGTAAAGTAGGCCAATGGTGGATTGCCGAAGAACTTATTCGCTAATACGTTAATATACCCGGATTTGCAATGGAAATAACGTATGAATCACTGCAACCGATCTTGCTTTCCGAAACCATTGAAGGCAATTTGCTGAAATGCACGTTCAGGGCAAATAACCAGTTGGGGTATTTAAAAGCACAGTTTATTTTATTGAATGAAGACGTGGCTGAACCAGAATTGGTAAAAAGAAAAGGCCTGTTTGCTTTTCCTGGCGCACAGGGTGCTTCAGGCCCCCAAAATGTTTTCCACGCCAATAACGATAAAATTACCGTAACCGGGCGCAATATTTCTGTTGAGGAGTTCCAGAAGGGCGTAATCAACGCGTTTAAAAACATACAATCGTTTTACATTTATAAAAACGGCACATGGGAATACCACGATCAGGATTGATGGCATTGTTTGTTTTCATTGGCTTAAACAGCACCGGTCAAACAGGCACTTGTTTTACAGCAAAAGAAAAAGCACTTTTCGATGCAATTAATAAAACGCGTATTGAGTCGGGCCTAACCGCATACGCCTATTCTTATTATTTAACGCTGGGTGCCGTAAAACAGGTTGAGCGCATTAAAAATGATCCGGGTTCCACGTATATTCAACTGCAGGAATATGTCAGCGGATACACAGGGTATGCTGTGCCCTTTGATTATACAATGAGTTCATTGTATAATACGCCTGAGTCGGTTATTGAAGGACTTTTCCAGTTTCCGGAAATAAAAGACCAGTTTTTTGATAAGGGCAACTATGCATTTGTTTCTATGGGGCTGTGCATTGATCAAAAACAGGTATTCATTTACCTGGGAGCTGAGGCCGACCAATCGCAAAGCATAACGCAATGCGATGAGCCGGATGCAAGCAAACTACCTTATATATGGCTGCGTGAACCCACACTGCATGCGACCAAATTTTTTGAGGCCGAAGGGACCATAGCCGTGAGTGATGGCAACGGCTGGGGTTTTATGGATACAACCGGTAAAATAGTTGTTGCATGCCGTTATGCAGGGGTAACCTGGTTTGCAAAAGGCCTTGCCTGCGTAATTGATGAAAATGACCGGGCCGCCCTTGTCAACCACAAAAATGAAATTGCTTTTCCATTCGGAAAGTTCAGGATGATACAGCTTGACGAAAAGTGTTCGCGCATGATCGTTGAAGATAATACCCTGCAAAATTTTCTGGCTGACCTGCAGGGAAATGTTCTTACAAAAGGCTATGAAGAAATTAATTTTTCGGAAAACGATGTGTACTCCTTTTACGAAAAAAATAAAAAAGGCGTGATGGATGCCAATGGAAAAATACTTTTACCGGCAAAATACGGTGAAATTTCAGGACTATCAGAAGGGCTTTATTCGTTTGCACAGGGCGGTAAATGGGGGTTTATGGATGAAAATTTCAACGTGGTTATTCAACCGAAATACGGAGGAAATGTTTATTACGGTTTTGCCTGGGGCCTTTCGCATTTCGAAATAAATGAAAAAGTAGGTTTTATGGACACTATGGGTAAAATAATCATACCTGCAGTTTTTGATGAAGCCGGTTTGTTTAATGAACAGGGATATACCCACGCTTCGCTCAATGGTAAATTCGGTGTAATTGACCGTTCGGGAAAGTTTATTGTGCCTGCAACATATGATCGCATAGAACGCTCATCAAAAAACGATTATTGGGTCACGCTAAGCAACGGTCTGTACGGCATTTTAGGAAATAACAACCAATGGAAACTAAACCCCGAATTTGAAGAAATGTATTTTTTAAACAATAACCGTTACCTGGTCAGGGTTGATGGCAGCTGGGGCATGATAAAAATAAATTTCTAGTATGAAGAAAGTAATAAATATTTTCATTTATATTTTCGGGATGGCTATTTTTACCGGAGGGACCATGTTTATCATTGCACTTTGCCTGTTGCTTGATAAAACGCCTAAGGCCATAACCGCATATGAACAGGCCCAGGCAAAATTCAGGAACTACCATTATTTAACCTCCCAGGATTTTGAATTTGCACTTTTGCTCGCAACAGTGCTTGCAGGGTTATGGATAATAACCAACGTAGTGCTTGTATTTTTAAAAGGCTTTGACAACAAACATTACAACGATGTGGTTGACACGCTCAAAAGCCCCTTTGTCCAATTTTTTGGCATTGCTGTTTTATGCAGTGTTGCC
>DASPJQ010000205.1:0-1292 GCA_035628535.1 Flavobacteriales bacterium
CGTATGGCGGGCCTGTGTTTTGTTAATGCAGAGGGAAATTTGATGTTTAATAACCAGGACCAGGTACATTACCTTCATGAAAACCATATCCATTTTTTGATGGAACCTGCTTTAACTGTGAGTGGCGGTCCTGAAAAAATAAAAATTCAATTTCAGCTCAGTAAAAGCTATAATCTCACAATGCCAGCGTTCAGGCAGGACAATACGCTTTTGACTGTTGGGTTAGGCTTCGGGTTTTGAAAATTCAGAAACTCAAATTTTAAATCCCTGAATTTTCATTCTTAAATAAAATCGGGTGAGAGCCGGGAATAAAAAGCATGATCTACTTAACATGCTTTTCTTTACACACACCCAGTCTCATCACCCTTTTTTACGTTGTATTTATAACCAGAAACTAATTTTTATTGCAGCGGTGTTATGAAGTGCAGTGTGAGAAAAGTGGTGTTACGGTTATTACATTACAAATATACACCGTGGTTTGTGGTTTTGCATGCCGTTTGATAGGTTTAGAAGTCCAATCGTGTAAAAATATTTTTCGGCAGAGTTAGGAAAAGGTATATTGAGAGCGGGGAACGGTAATCAGAAATAAGAAGCCGGAAACGAAGTCACGGCCAGCATATGCATAAAATAAAGATGGCCGTAAATCATGTCCACCGCCACTCAGGTTCCTCGGTATACTTAATGTTCAGTTGCCTTGCAAGTTCCCGTAGACCATTTTCAAAATCCTCAAGGTTTTCTGTTTTGTTTTTAGGTACCAAAAAAGACCTTCCGTCACTGAAACGTACAAGAATAAGAGATGGAATTTCCACTATCAATGTAACAAGCCCGGTTTTGATACTTGTTTTATTGGTTTCATCGTGTATTAGGATAACATCTTTGTTGAGTGTAATAGTAGTTTGGTTATTGGGAGGTGTTTTGAAATTTTCAAGTAACATGTTGTGCATTTGTTTTGTAAACTGTTTTGCTTCCCAAACTGGGTAAAATACGAACCACAATATGCCAATAGTAAGCAGTGCTGAGCCAAGCGGAATGTTTCCGGTTGCAAAAAATGTAGCCCCTGCCGCTGCAAACAAAAAAGACACAACCAATTTATTGCGCCTGCGTTTTTTAGCAATGCTTGCCGATTTGGAAGCTATAAACAATTGGTGGGTAAGGTAATCGTCAAGGTCGGCTTTAAAGTGGATGGTTACCGGAAGCATTGATACAAATGTAAGAAATTGTAAAACTGTAGATGTAAATTAAATGCAAACAGTTAAAATACAATTTAAGTTTTTATTTTAACAAACAAATTC
>DASPJQ010000206.1:0-4233 GCA_035628535.1 Flavobacteriales bacterium
CACAAATACGCTGAGTTATCACAGAGAACAAATGAAACACTTTGTACCTCTGTGCCTAAAACTTACCCGATATCCATTTTCGATTGAAAAATAGCCGCCATTAATTTTGAATGGTCAGTTACTTTCTTTGCATTCGGTCCCTCAAAATTCTCATCAACGGCTTGTGTAATGCAGGCAATCCATGTTTCAAAGTGTTCTTTTTTTAAACCAAGCTTCGTGTGCGGTAAAAATGCATTTCGGGTATATACCATGGGGGTTCCCAACACAACCATTTCCCAAAAATCAAAAATATTCGGCAGGTGTTTTTCAAGATCAAGTCCAGCGAAAATATCACGCGTTATTTCATTGGCCAGCAATAATTCATATTGCCTTTTAACCATTGTTTCAATACCGGCACGCGTTGTAATATCTTTTTTATTCATGTTGTTGGATGGATAAAATATTAAGACTGATATCGTGTAAAAAGGAACTTACATGCAATACAGGAATTCTGCAAACAATGGTACAGGTTTCAGCCTGCTCGTTTTTTTGCACCGTTCCCTTTGCCAATTTAATGTATTTTAAAACATGCGACAAATTTTCGTATGTGCACTCAACCGTGCAATTATATGTTACGCTTTTTTCGATAATGTTTGTTTTTTGCAAAACCATTTGCGCTGCGGTTTTATAGGCCTGAATAAGCCCGCCCACACCCAATTTGGTCCCACCAAAATACCTAACTACCACAACCAACACGTTGGTTATGTCAAGTGCTGTAATCTACCCCAAAACAGGTTTACCTGCGGTGTTTGGGGGTTCACCTGCATCATTCGCCCGGAAAATTGACTTATCGGGCTTTAACACATACGCATAACAAATATGCGTGCTGTCAAAAAATTCTTTTTTTACGTTGGCCAGAATTGCTTTCACTTCTTCTTCAGAGGTCACCGGATAGGCAAGCCCATGAAATTTACTGGCTTTTTCCTTGTATAAATCCCTCTCAGGCTTCGTTATAGTTTTAAACGAAACGATCATGCCAATGAAATAAGGTAGATGGCCAGTATGGCAATGCCCACTCCCGCGAGATTAGACACCGACAATTTTTCCCTAAAAAAAATAAACGCAAAAACAGCTGCCATAACTACCGTTCCCATATTGAGCACCGGAAAAAAAACGCTTACATCCCACCCGGTTTCTTTAAGTCCCTTAAATACAAAAAGAATGCTTGCAAAATTGGGAACGCCCAACACAATCCCTCCCAATATATTTTTCATTTCCAGGGTTTGCTTTCCTGAAGCAACAAGTACCAACAAATAAGACAACCCCAATAATGCGGCTACGGTGAATAAACTGGCTGTAAATACAACCGTATTATATCCGGTAACGTGAAGGCGTGAACAATAACCCAGTATGGTATCAAGTACCCCGCTTGCAAAAAAAATAATTACAGGATAAGCAATTGACTGAACGCTGTCGCTTTCTTTGCGGGTAACAAGGTAAAGGGCAACAATGGCCAGGAGTATACCGGCAATCTTAAAAACCGTAACGGCTTCATGAAACACAATAAACCCGAAAATAACGGGTATAATCACACTCATTTTATTGGCTACCGAAGTTACCGAAACCCCTGCTTTTTGAGAACTCAGCCCCATTAAATTAAAAATGGTAATGAACATGAATCCAATTACAATCGCATACGGAAACCATGGGGCATTCAAAATTATTCCGGGAGTTATAACATTGTTATTGGCTGAAGCCAGAATGAAACCCAACACACCTGCTACTATATAATTGACAACAATGGCCTGTAGCAAATCAACTTTAAACATTTCAAACCCTTTAAAAATTATGTAAAGGATGGACCCACACACAATGCAGGCAATTAACGAAATCATGATGCGGGGATTAGAATTGTCAGATCATCTTCACCTACCTGCGAAGCGGTCTTTTGTTTTCCTTTGATTACTGGCGCGAGCAAACCTTTTTCAAGCTTTTTTGGACAGGTAAAAATCCGCGCCTCATCCCATAATCCTGCTTCAATAAACTGCCGGAGCGTTTCGGTACCGCCTTCAACCAAAACCGAAACAATGCTTTCTTCATGCAGGAAACGCACTGCACCGGCCAAAAACCCGTTTTCCGAAAGTTTCACAAACCGCACGTTTTTTTCTTCAGCCTGCTTCACCGTATTCAAAATTACAGTTGAAGCATCGGCATTGAATACCTCATGCTCGCGGTTCAGTCTGCATTGCGGATCCATAATAATGCGCAACGGATTTACCCCGGATACGAGCCGGACCGTGAGCAACGGATTGTCTTTTTCAACCGTTCTTCGTCCCACTAAAATACCCGTTTCCTGTGAGCGCCATTCATGCACCAGCATGTTGGCAAGCATACCCGTTAGTTTATATTTGCTTTCACGTACAGGTGCAATATACCCGTCAACACTCTGGGCCCATTTGAGGATGATATAAGGACGTTTTTTTTCATGGAAAGTGAAAAAGCGCCTATTGATTTCGCGGTTTTGGTTATCCAACACGCCCTGATCAATTTTTATACCGGCTGCCGCAAGTCTGGCCAGTCCTTTTCCTGCTACAAGCGGATTGGGATCAACAGATGCGACTACAACGTGTTTTGCTCCTTTTGAAATAAGTAAATCGGCACAGGGCGGTGTTTTACCCTGGTGTGAACAGGGTTCAAGGTTAACATACACTATGGCACTTTCCAGTTGTGAATTATCCAGTTTTTTTAACGCTTCAGCCTCGGCATGGGATCCACCATATAACCGGTGGTATCCTTCGGCAATAATTTTATTGTCTTTTGTTACAACGCAACCAACCAATGGATTTGCCCGTGTGGCGCCCAAGCCGTTTTGCGCCAGCTCAAGGCAGCGCTGCATGTATATCGTGTGTATGTCCAACGTTAGTTTATTCCCTCAGGTGTACTGTCAGGCGGAACATCATTGTCAATGTTTTCCTTCTCCTTTTTAGGTTTTTTCCTGCGTACCGTATCTTTCCAATCCTTGCTATCGGGCCTGAATATATTCAAAAACCGTTGAAGCAGGCGAAGTTGCCTTGAGTTGTCAAAATCTTTTTGGTAAAAAATGGCCATTCCCTGCGTGTAAGGCGCCTGTTGAGCATTGGTAATGTCAAACGCATTTGATTCGTTGTAACCGCGCACACGCACATTGCCGTCCTCTGTCAGCAGATATTCAATGTTAAAATCGCCAATGAGTGAATTCTGGCTTTGATTAGCTGCAGCAGCGGCCGAACTGCTTACGCCCACGTTTGTACTTATGTTTAAACGTCCGTCAAGGGCCTGGGTTGAAAGCGCCAGGGCCACTTCGGTATTGGATATTTCATCGCCAGGTTTGTAGTTTACACCAATATCATAATCTTTTGAAATCTGCGAGAGGAGCGAATTCAATTGGTTGGTGAGTAACTCGCTTGAATAGTTTGCTGCACTGGAAATTCCGCTGTTGGATGCGGTTGAACCAATTGAATTTGCCGGTGTCAGAAATTTATTAATAATAAGCAACGACATGGTTTGCCTGAACAATTCCTCGTTGGTGCTTTTAACACTTGCCAAGGCTGCACGCACATTTTCATCGGCCTTGGGAATATTGATATCAAATACAAAATCAGGTTTAAACAAGGAATTTTTTAATTGGATTTCCACTTTTACATCCATGTTTTTGCGATAATTGCTTTGTATATCAACCGGCATGATGTCAAAAACGCTTGCCTTAAGCGGATAAACGGCTGTAATATCGATTTCGGCATTCAACGGATCGCCATACCATTTGATTGTCCCTCCCTTGGCAACAATAAAATTCTTATTGATGATTGTTTGCATGGCAAGTTTGTATGAACTTGGGTTATCTACTTCATATGTGCCGTTCATAACGAAATCGCCAAGCGGGGTAATTTCCATTTTAATATCGCCTGCACCGCGTGCCTTCAGTTGGGAACCGCTCAATTTATCAAATACAATGTTGATCTCGGCATCGGGTGTTACTTTAAAATCAAAGGTCATGGTAATGCCTTCGAGGTCTATCTTCTTTTCAGCATTGAGTGTGTCCTTATCACTTTCAAAAATCACAAAATCTCCTACGGTAACGTCTCCAACACCATACATTGGCATGAAGAGCTTTGTATTCTTATCGGTTTTTGCATCAATTATCACATCAATTTTGTCATCATAGCCCTGTATACTGGCAGTACCGCTTGCGTATGCTTTCCCGTAATAAATTTCATT
>DASPJQ010000207.1:0-14788 GCA_035628535.1 Flavobacteriales bacterium
TGAAAGCGGGTATTGTTTTGTTTTTTCCACCCGCTATTTTCTCGTATACCATTCTACCGTTTCTGGCCGTGGTTTTGATAGGTGTAATTGTTTTTGCCGTTACCGTTGTACGCGCCATTGCGGCCAAAGTGGAAGGGGCCAATTATGCAGGACTTGGACTGGTTATTTTGTTCGTAAGCCTTTTGTTGAAAGTGGTGGTATATACAGGAACCCTTCCACCTGTGCATGTATTGATAACGGTGCTTGACATAGCGTTTATTTTTATGATGTCGTTGATTTTAGGGTCAAGGTTCGCGATGCAGTTTACCAAGGTGGAGGCCTTGCAACAAAAAACCGAACAACAGTCGCGCGAAATTGAACTGGAAAAACAATTGGTAGAGGAAAAAAACAAGGAGATCCTGGACAGCATCCACTATTCAAAACGCATTCAACAAGCGCTTTTACCATCAGAAAAATACATTGAGCGAAATTTAAAACGATTGAATAAATTCGATAAATAAAAAAATGGAAAAAATTCTGGGCTTAATGGTTTTGGTTGGTTTATTTGCCTCTTGTGGCGGCAAAAAACGAAACGACTCTGTGGCGGCATATCAACGCGAACAGGACTCCATACAGCTGGTAGCCAATAAAAAGAAACTGGCCGAACATGCCGCTGAAGATTCACTTTTTGCTTCTGATACAAGGTCTTTTGATTCGCTTAAGGCAACGTATGAGTTGCCTTCAAAATTAAATTACAAGGGAATGTCAAATGTGGCAATTGAACTTGCTGAGGAAGAAGATATTTTTCCAATTGGCTTTTCAAACGACTGGAAATTTTATTCCTACATTACAATTGATTCTTATATCAATGAAGGACAAACCATGTATGAATCAATGTTATGCATTGTTGCGCTGGACACAGTTGAGACAGGTTCATATAAAAAAATTGATGTTTCGGGAGGACATGATATAAGGACACTTTGGAACAAAAACAAAGACTGGATCAAAACCGAACTCAAACGGTATCGCATTATACAAAAAGGGTTGTCGGAGTACAAGGCTGGTAACAGGTTTGCCACCAAACAAGGAACAATTGAATTGGAACTAAGTGAAACCAAAGCTCAACTAACGAGTGGTGGAAAAGCCATTACCGATATGCATGGTTATAGTGTAGAAGTGCATGCAAAAAATGAAGATATGGGCCGAAAAGTAACTGTCGATAGTTTACCCACCATAACCTTTGACGTTAAGAAAGCCGGGTTTCTTGGCGGATTTGTAGGTAAACGTTATTTATATTGCCTGCTTGTAATAATTTTTGAAGGGGTTACTGATAAACCATTTATATTATTCAGGCAAATAAGGGTTCCGGTCAACCCTGCAAAATACAAATAAGAATGCGCGGCCATGTTGTTTACATAGCATTGTTTTTCCTGTTGTATTCCTGCAACAATTCGCCTCAAAACATTCCTTTCCCCAAACCGCCTTCGCAATTTTTTAAACCCAAATCAACACCCGTAAAATTTGCAAAACCGGTTTCATTGATTCCTGTTGTATATACAGGCGATCGTTTGCCAAAACCCGAAGAAAAAAAATTATCCGAACCTTCAATAAGCGCACTTGCCGATTTTGAAAAAAAACGACTGGCTCCCGATACTCTTCACCTTACAGGCGTACAAACCAATAAACTATTCAGGAACGTTTCAAAATCTGTGCCTGGAAAAGAGAAATCAGGTGTGCCAGAAAGAGTACGCGCATTGCCTGCGCAAATGCGTGATAATTCCATGACCAGTATTTCATATTACAACCAGGAAAACGGTTTGCCGGGAAATTTACCCGAAAGCATAATCATGGACCATGCAGGACGCATGTGGATTGGCACCGATGCAGGCTTGTGTATGTTTGACGGGCATGTATGGGCCATTTACACAACCGATCAGGGTTTAAGTTCCAACGTGGTGGTTAGCGTACTGGAGGACCGTCAACACAATATATGGGTGGGTACTTCTGGAGGTGGTGTAAATATGTTGAGTCGGGACCGTAACACCATTAAAAAATGGGGAACCAAAGAAGGCTTGAGCAGCACCGATGTAAAATCAATGACAGAAGATCATTCGGGTAACATTTGGGTGGGTACCTATGGAGGCGGAATAAACGTCATCAATGCGTCACGTAATACTGTTGAGCATCTTGGTAAAAAACAAGGGTTGAGCGGTGATCTGGTATGGACCGTTTTTTGCGACAGTAAAGGGTTTATATGGACGGGAATTCACCAGAGCGATTTATGCAAAATTGACAGCAAAACGAACCGTGTTGAAGTGTATGCGAAACAATACAGTATAAATACCAATTCGGTTTTTGCCATTGACGAAGATAAAAAAGGAAGGGTTTGGGTAGGAACCAATGGAGGAGGTGTTTTTGGTTTATTACCGGGCGACACCAATGTGTTGCACTACGGTTGGAACACGGGCCTGGCATCGGCCGATGTTTTCAGTTTGCTGTGCGACTCGCAGGATAATTTATGGATTGGCACCTACCGTTCGGGAATAACCCTTTTGCATGCAAATGGTAAAGCCAGGTATTTGGGAACCGACCAGGGCTTAAGCAACATAACTGTAACTGAACTGATGGAAGATAACCGCGGCAATGTGTGGGTGGGTACCAATGGCGGTGGCCTTAACTGCATTCAAATGCGTAGCGGATTATTCAGGCATTTTACCGCAAGGCATGGCCTGACCGATTATTACGGCTATGCTTTGTTCGAGGATAAAAAACATAACCTTTGGATTGGAACTAACGGTGGAGGGCCTAACGTTATTGACAGCGCCAAAAACATTCGCTGTTACCGCGATGCCATGGTTTATACGGTCCAGGGGGGCATTTACCAGGACGCCAGGGGCAGCATGTGGTTGAGTAATTTTATGCCGGCAATTACTGAAATTGACAGCGCAGGCGTTGTGAAACATTACAAAGCCCCGCAAGGCATCACCAAGGGGAACAGCTGGACCATACGGGGAGACGCAAAGGGATATATATGGGCCAATATGCTTAGCGCTGCCTTGTATGTCATATGCCCAGGCCGCGATTCAATTTTATTCATTGATTCAACCATGGGATTAAGCGCTTCAAACATTAACGATATATACATTGACCGTAGCAACCATGTTTGGGTGGCCACCAGTGGATCGGGTGTACAGGTAATTGACCCCGAACGCAAAACAGTAAGGACCATGAACAAAGAGACCGGCCTTTCTGATAACAATGTACTTGGCTTTTATGAAGACGAAGAAGGTCAAATGTGGATTGGAACCGATGGGAGGGGAATTGATATTCTAAATAAGGAACGAAATGCAAAAATAAACATCGGCATCGGGCAGGGAATGCCTCACAACCGCATTCAAAGTTTTGTAAAAGATAACGACCGTGTTTGGGTCGGAACAGGGCATGGTTTGGCCTGCATTACAAAAAAGAACGGTGCTTTTTTCATCAAGCGCATTGGACGGTCGGAGGGCTGGAAATCGGTTGACTTTTTTACCGCATCGGCCATAAGGCGTTATGATGGTACGCTCGTGTGGGGTGTTGGCGATGGTATTACGTTTTATAACCCGGGCAACCTTGAAGATAAAAAACCACCGGTTACGTTTATTTCAACCGTTAACATTATGCAAAAGGAATTGAACTGGCATTTTGAATCGAAAAAAAATGCCTTTGCGAAAAAAAATAACATTGAGTTTAAAGGAGTGACCGGTGATTATTTTTTGCCCGCTGCACTCGTTGTCCCGTTTAGCCAGAATCATTTGACCTTTGGTTTTACAGGCATTGCATTTGGCCAGGAGCCTGGAATACGGTACAGGTACATACTGGACGGGTTGGATGGGAAATGGAGTTCAATTACCAATGAAAACAAAGCCGATTACCGCAATATTCCACCGGGTAATTATGTTTTTAAAGTTGCTTCGTGCAATGCTTCAGGGTATTGGAGCAAACCTGTTGAATTTGCGTTTACGGTAAACCCTCCCTGGTGGCGTACGGTTTGGGCTTATAGCAGTTACGCGGTTATTTTTGTTTCTTTCATTGTTGGGTTTAACCGTATACGCACGCGATCGCTTTTAAAAAGACAGCGCCAGTTGGAAGAGACCGTGAAAGAACGCACGGCCGAAATTGAACAAAAACGGCAAGAAATAATTGATTCGATAAACTATGCGGCAAGAATACAGCAAGCCTTGTTACCATCGGAAAAGCTTGTTGACCGAAATTTGAAAAGGCTTGGAAAGGACAAGGACCGATAATGAAGAAGCTGCTGTTGCCCTTGGTTTTGTTGTCCTGTGGCAGGGATGAAAATGTTATTGAGCAGTCAACCATGAATGAACCTGTAGCTGTTCATGCAAAAAATCCTGATGGAATTTATATTGTTGTTTTGGGTACGGTGCAGGATGGGGGCTCACCCCACCTTGGTTGTTCCAAAACCTGCTGCAAAAAACTGTTTGAACATCCAGACCCTTTGCGTAAAGTGGTTTCATTGGCGGTGGTTGACAGCAAGCAACATAAAAGCTGGTTGATCGAGGCCACACCTGATTTACCTGAACAGGTAGCTAACCTCAACCGTTACGCAGGCGGTGATTTCCCTGAATCAATTTTTTTGACCCATGCCCACATTGGTCATTACACCGGCTTAATGTATTTGGGCAAGGAAGCAAAAAATACGAAACAGCAGAAGGTATATGCCATGCCACGCATGAAGGAATTTCTTGAAAAAAACGGACCCTGGAGCCAACTGGTGACCGATTCAAATATTTTAATAAAAAACATTAACGTACAGGAATCCTATTCAGTGAGCGCTGACCTTCAACTTTCACCGTTTCCTGTTCAGCACCGCGATGAATTTTCAGAAACTGTTGGATACACCATAAAAGGGCCGCATAAAACAGCGGTATTTATTCCAGACATTGACAAATGGTCAACCTGGCACAAAGACATAAAAGAAGTTGTTACTCAGGTTGATTTCGTTTTAATTGACGGTACCTTTTTTGACGGCAGTGAATTACCCGGCCGCGACATGAAAAAAATTCCGCACCCGTTGGTGGTTGAAAGCATGGAACTGTTCAAGGACCTCCCGGCAGCCGACAAAAAGAAAATCTATTTTATCCATTTAAATCATACCAACCCCTTGTTAAACCCTGAAAGCCCCGAAACAAAAAAGGTACAGGAAAAAGGATTTAACATAGCGCGCATGAATATGGTGCTGGAACTGTAGTTATTCTTTCTCTTTTTGCCCCAGCGAAAACCAATTTCCCGAATCGTCTTTAAACAAGGCCTCGATCCCGTAAAATTCTTTTTTCGGTTCCTTTGTAAAAACCACGCCTTTCTTTTTGTATTCTTCATACGTGGCGTAAATGTTCTTGCATTCAAACACCCCAAATCCAAACGTGCCTTTTTGAATAAGGTCGCGCATAACGGCAGCGGTTTCTTTGCTAAACATCATGCCCTCGGTAACGGGCATTAAGGTAAGTTCAAGTTCGGGCTGTTCGGGTGGTGTTACGGTTAACCAACGCATACCCGGACCCATGGGCGCATCGGTGTGGACCTTAAAGCCCAGTTTGTTTACATAAAAATCATAAGCCCTGTCCTGGTCCAGGACGTAAATGCTTGCGTGGATAATCTGGTGATCATGGTTAAATGGTTATTCGTTATTAGAGGCGTGGGTGTGGCATAAAGGGTGTTAAAGAACGCGAGCCAAAAATGCAAACAACAAAAGAGACGCATTTATTGAAAATTGCGATTGTTATGAGATACATCTCTGTGACTTTGGGGAACTCCCGGGTGCTCTGTGGTTAAGAAGCAAATGGCTTATTTTTTTTGAAAATCCCCTTGCCTCGGCAAAGCACCCGGGAATGTAAACCAGCGGCCTTTCGGCAATTTCTTTTTTGCGTTTTTCATGCTGTTTCATATACGCCTGCGGACTTATGCCAACATTGCGTGAAAACAATTGGCTGAATGAACCAAAGCTTTCAAAACCTACGGCCAGGCAGGTGTCGCAAACAGGCATTTGGTTTTGCAACAGTGCTTTTGCTTTTTCAAGGCGTACGCTGATTAAATACTGATGAGGGGTTTTACCATATATTTTAGCGAACAAGCGTATGAAATGGAACTTTGAAAAATGCGCCTCACCGGCAATGATGTTAAGATTAATGCACGAAGCATAATGTGTGTCAATATACAATTTTGCGTCCACAATACGCTTATATAAATATATTTTAGGGCCCGGGGGCATGCGTTGTCCGTTGCCGGTTATTTGGTTGTTCATGAGCGTGGGCCTGGTTTAGCCTGCACGATAAAAAGGTGTGGTGCCAAATATAAAACGTATTTCATATATTTGTTTACCATGCGCATATTTTTAATATCTCTTTTATTCTTACTGTTTGCAATGGGGTGTGCAACCAATGAAAACAATACAGGTAAAGTTGAAACATATGCCAAACCATTTGATTGGAAAAGCAATTACGGCCAACATACCGATACGTGTTTTAAACCTACCGATGAAAACGACACTCCCCCGTTTAAATATAATTGCCCCTGTGATTTATATCAATTTGGCGAATATCAAACCAGTGACAGTACACGCCACATTTATATTAGGGGTAAAAACTGGAACCCGCATTTGCGGTCCTGTACGTTTGCCTTTTACGAGGGGGCTTATAACACAACCACCGGTAATATGAAAGCTGTTAAAATTCATTTATTGGATGTTGAACGGTTTATTATTCCAACTGATGATACGGAGTATGGGAATAATCGTGTTGCAGGTAAAGTTATTCTGGTATTTTACCGCACAAACAAAGGAAGAGATACCATACTGGCTGATCCGGGGAATACAGGAATTTATCATGAGTAAACATCATGGCCCGCAAAGGAAAACGTGGGCTGCATTTAAACGTTAACAGAATAACGCGGCTCAACTCGCTCAATACGTTTAATGCTTTTGCACGCAGCATTATGGATAAACTGTGAGCGACAGAAAATCGGGTTTTACCGAAAAATCCGGTATAAAATAACCTATTTGAGTAATTTTTGCCGTCTGTCGCAAATGCCCCTGTTCAATGTCGGGGTTGCACCAGCCCGTTTTAAAGAGGCCCAACTATATTTGTATCATAAAAACATAACAACTATGAAAACATTGCATTTTAATGTAAAAATCAATGCTCCCAAAGAAAAAGTATGGAAAACCCTTTGGGACGATGTCACCTACCGCAAATGGACCAGCGCTTTCAGTGAAGGTTCGCACGCTGTGAGCGATTGGAAGGAAGGTAGCACAGTCCATTTTTTAGATGGAAAAGGCGCTGGCATGTACAGCAAAATTGCCAAACTGGTTCCCAATGAATTCATGTCATTCAGCCACCAGGGTGAAATTAAGGACGGGAAAGAACAGCCTGCAAACAGCGAATGGTCGGGGTCGCATGAAAATTACACGCTTAAGGAAGTGAACGACAGCACCGAACTGCTGGTTGACCTTGATTCGGTAGGTGAATTTGAACAATACTTTACCGAAGTGTTCCCAAAAGCCCTGGCGAACGTAAAAAATTTAGCAGAAAATTAAACAAGCATTTAAACCATTATAATATGTCATCCAATACAGTAAAATTGCACCGTGTGCTTAAAGCAAGTCCTGAAAAAGTGTTCCGCGCGTTCAGCGACCCCAAAGCGTATGCCACCTGGCTTCCACCTTACGGATTTATATGCGAGGTTCATCAGTTTGAAATGAAAACAAGCGGGAGCTACAGAATGTCGTTCATTAATTTCTCAACCGGTAAAGCCCATTCATTTGGTGGGAAAATTCTCGAAATAAAACCAAATGAATTCTTAAAATACACCGATCAGTTCGAGGACCCCAATTTACCGGGTGAGATGATTACCACCGTCCAGTTCAAAAAAGTAATAGTAGGCACTGAGCTGAACATTGTACAGGAAAACATACCTGCGGCAATTCCCGCTGAAATGTGTTACCTTGGCTGGCAGGAGTCATTGGAAAAATTAGCAAAACTGGTTGAACCGGAAATTCCGGATGCGTGATGCCCGTGGAAAGTTATAAATGCTTAACCATTTTAAAATTTGTGATTTCAACACCTTGAATTTTGTTTAACCGGGTTTGAAGTACCATGAACCCGCGCTTCTTGAAAAATGCTTGTGCTGTAAGACTAACATCAGCATACAGCACAGTACTTTTTCTGCGCATGGCTTCAGTTTCAATTTCGCTGTAAAGCCTGCTTGCAATGCCTTGTTTTTGATAATTCTTGTGAACGTACAGGAAGTCAAAATAATCATTGTTTTCCAGCGAAGCATAGCCTACTATCTTGCTTTCAACTAGTGCGACAAGCAAAAACTGTGTTGTCAGTTTGTTGATCCAGCGCTGGGTGTTTTCAACCGAAGTTGTCCAGACGTTTAGTTGTTCAGGTGAATAATCATTTTTACAAATAACGGAAATCGTATCAACAAACAACGCCTGCATTTCGGAAAGGTCGTCCGTTTCAGCAAACCGGATGGTTGGTTCATGGTGTTTCATTTTACTTTCAAGGTAATTGCATAATAGTTGCGCCAACAATTTTCAGGCAGTTGTCAAAACGCTTCCAAACCCGAAGGTACCTGAATTGTCCTTCAAGGGGCATGCCCATCATTCTTCCTTTGGCTTTCATGGTTACAATTGAAACAGCCGTATCGCCCGTTATCCTGATTTCGTCAATGACCGTTGAAGCGTCTTCAATAATCATTGTTTTTGACCTGTGGGCGTTTAAATCCATCTCCTTGGTCACTATTTGACCTGTGGGCGCAACGGCAACCAGGTCATCGTGCAAAAGTTGGTCAAGCATGTTAACATCGCTTACACGTTGTGCTGAAAAAAGTCTGTTTTCCGCTTCAATGATGTCCTGAGTCGTAATTTCTGTATTGTGCATAGTAAAAGGATATATTGTATTGCTGGGGGCTGCTAATTTTATTCCTGGGTTAATCTATTTTACATCAAGGTCAGTCTTCAATGGCCTCAATACCCTGTTCCTTGAGGCGTTCAAGGTGGTCTTTCATGGCCTTGAGTTGTTCGGGCGAATGCCCCTGCCAATCGGTTATTTCGCCAGTCACCCGGAGTGCATCCTGCGTACGGTATGACTTTGTTGGATTACCGGGGAACTTTTTGTTTGTCAAATTGGGATCATCTTCAATGGGGCCGGTAGGTTCCACTGTGTAAATTCTTCCGCGCCCTTCGCCCTGGGCAAGTTCGGCTCCCCAGGTAGCGGCATCAAGCGTAGCGGTCAGGTATACATAGGACGCCCTTTTGCGTGTACCATAATTTGAACTATATCCGGGTTCAATCAGGTCTCCCGGTTTCAGATCGGCTTTTGTACCGTGATAAAACCGGTTGTTGCTTTCTGGTTCCATTATTGGCATAGTTGATTGTGAATGTCTTTTTTGCATCTGTGTGGCCGTGCATTACAATGACCGGTAATGCGTTTATGGCTGTATCCAAATATACGTTTTTTCATGCGTCCCAAAAAAGACCTGTACTCCCAAATAATTTCTTAGTTTTACTCCGCCAATGAATCCACGCGACAGCAAAAAAACCAGACTGGCCGTACGTATAATTTTACCCGTTGCGGTTAGCCTGCTCCTGGTTTTACTCTGGGAAATTACCAGCCGGGCGGGAATTTTTCCACGGTATATGCTGCCTGGCCCGGCCGATGTGGTTGCCAGTTTTAAGGAAGAATTTGAAACTGGCCGCCTGGTAAACGATGTTATTGCCAGCATGTGGCGTATAACGGTAGGGTTTAATTTGTCGGCCGTACTGGCCATACCCATTGGCTTGTGGTTAGGCCAACACCTGATGATGCGCATTGCGTTTTCGCCCATGCTGAATTTTTTCAGGTTCCTGTCACCGCTGGCATGGATACCTTTTGCCATATTATGGTTCCACATTGGCGATAAACCTGCCATATTTTTGATTTTCCTGGCCACGTTTTTTCCATTGGTGATTTCAACCATGAGCGCTGTGGCCAACATACCCGTCATTTATTTTCGCGTAGCAAAAGATTATAGCTATAAAGGGTTTGAGCTGTTGACCAAAGTTACGTTGCCGGCTGTTTTACCGCAAATTATTACCGCGTTGCGTGTAAGTTATGGTATTGCCTGGGTGGTTATTGTAGCGGCCGAAATGGTGGGTTGCCAGGACGGGCTTGGTTACGGCATCTGGGACGCGCGCAACGGGCTCAAACTTGATACGGCCGTTGCTTATATGATTGTAATTGGAACGTTGGGCGTGCTGGTTGACCGTTTGCTGGCGCAGCTCACAAAAATGCCGGAGGTGCGTTGGGGTTATGAACGATAAACTAACGGACATAACACTTACGTTAAAAAACGTTTCGCACCGGTATGGCGAAATACCGGTTCTTGACAACATGAACCTGGAAGTAAAAAAGGGTGAATTTGTTGTGTTGGTCGGCCCGTCAGGCTGCGGTAAAACAACCCTGCTCAATGTATTGTCAGGCTTTATAAAACCTACAAGCGGAACGGTGCAGCACCATGGAGTCATACGTACGGTTTACCAGCAGGACGGGTTGTTTCCCTGGCTTACGGTAAGTCAAAACATAAGCATGGGTTTGCGCCTGGTGAAAAACGAAAAACAAAAACAGGATGAGCTTGCCGAAATGGTTGACCTCATTCATTTGAACGGGTTTGAAAACCATTATCCGCACCAGCTTTCGGGCGGCATGAAACAGCGCGCTGAAATTGCCCGTGCGCTGGCGGGCCATTCTGATATTTTATTGATGGACGAACCATTTTCGGCATTGGATTACCAGACGCGTTTGCGTATGCGCCAGGAGTTGGTTCGGTTACTGAAAGAACGCAACCGCACGGTGGTATTTGTCACGCATGACATTGAAGAGGCCGCGCAACTGGCCGACCGTGTGTTGGTATTATCCAACAGGCCGGCACACATCAGCAAGGAATTAATTCTTGATGCGCCCAAACCGCGTGAGTTGACCGGTGCAGCTGTTATTGGTGCTATGGATAAAATTTTGAAGGAACTTGGCTTGAATGTGTAACGTACAAGCATGCATGCATTTTCTATAATGCTAAAGAACTGCTTCAGGTGTACTTTTAGCTTAAAAAAAGGAATGAAAGCAAAATCAACAAAACCCTCCATTAGTAAAAATGGCTGGAAAACCTGCACACGGGGGCATAAATACCGCGGACCCGGACCTTGCCCCATATGCTGGCCCGGTGGAAGAAAGAAGAAATAAGTACCCGGTTTCTGCGCTTGAAAAAATGCATACCTGAATAAATGCGCATGCACCAACGAGCAGCTTAAAATGAGCGTAAAGGTTGTATTTTATACCCCAAAAAGCAAAAAAAGCTGGCGCAGGTTTTATTGACAACTACGGGCATTTCCGCGATTGGTGTCTTTAAAAAAAGATTTGGCAACGCGAAGGATCATGACGGTGTACACTACTAGTGCAGGTGCTGAATAAATTAAGAATGAAAATACCGAACTGGTTATGCATATCGGCCAGGTTTAAAACAACGGCAACGCGCTTAATAGCTACACAAACTGCCTGAGCCATTCCTGTGCTTTTTTGTAATCGTCAAACAACATGCACGGATAAGGCCCCTTGTTTGTTTCGGTAAAAATACGGCCTACTGTTTTACCTACCTGCGTGTCCGATACCATGGCCATGGCCTTGATATAACGTGTTAAATTACCTGCAACATAATTCAGCATTTGGCTTTTCTGGTCTTCAATCTGGCTCAGGTCATTCAGCAAACACAATTTTTGCATCCCGCTGTTTGACAATTCATCAAACAGGTTAAAAAGTAAATTATATTTTTCAGGAGTACGTTCGCCCGGTTTGCTTACCGCGTGCAAAATGCCTTCGCTATCGAACCAGCATTTCAGTAGTTCGGTTTCATAAATTTTCTTCTGCATCACTATAAATTCCACCGCGCAAAACTAAATTATTCCCCTAACAGGAACAAGAGTATAAATACGGTATTTTGCTAAAAATCACAATAAACGCATTTAGCATTCATCAACGCGCTAAAGCAAATTAATCATGTGCATGCGCCAGAGCTCATATGCTCCGCAAAGGCAGTAAATTAGCGTTTTCACCATGTAAAAATCGCTTAAGGTAACATTTCACATACTGTCTCATTTTGGGAAGAGCCCACGCTAACTGAAAGCTTTTAACGAATGGTATATAATATTCTATATATATGTATTTGCTGTTTCTCCAACCGTTTTGGTTGCGTAAAATGTTTTCAAGTCGGGCAAATACACCGTAAAGGTGGTGCCCACACCTGTTTCGCTGCGTACCTCAATGCTTCCTTTAAGTTTTTCAACGGCACGTTTTACAATGTATAAACCAAGCCCCGATCCCTTTGAAACGTTGGTAGCCCTGAAAAACATGTTGAATATTTTTTCCCGGAACTCAGGGTCAATGCCAATGCCGTTATCGCTTACTTCAATCCTGATGCCAGCGCCATGTTCGGTAATTTTAACGTTAACTACCGATTCTCTCCTGTTGCTGTATTTCACGGCATTTTCAAGCAGGTTTTGCAAAATGGAACTGATAAAACGGGTGTCTGCGTAAAAATCTTTTGTTTGATGTATAGTGATGTTGAAACGGATGTGTTCAATATTATCGGTATAGGCCAGGTTGGTTTTGGTATCATTCAACAGTTTTTCAAATTGTATGATGTCAATTTTTTCTTTCATGGTAGTAACATAGCTTATACTGGTAAGGTCTACCAGAATACTGTCAAGCCGGCTTACGGCCTCTTTAATTTTTTCCAGGTATACTTCTTTGGAGGCGGCTGTATCAATGGAAGCCACGTTGATAAGACCCAATATAGTGGTGAGGGGTGAACGCATATCGTGTGAGAGTTTTGAAATGAGGGTTTCCATTTCATTTATTTTTTCGTTCAGCTGTTCTTCCAGCTTTTTACGCACCATCAGGTCGCGGTCCAGTTCTTCGGTACGCTGTCGCACTTTTTCTTCCAGCCCTGTATTCAGGTTTTGTAACTCGTTCTTTGCTTTTTGGTGTTTGCGTGTAAGGCGTATAAGGAAAAACGCCAGTATGCACAACACCACACTGGCCATTATAATTAAAAACAGTTGACGTTTTTGCGCTTCAATGGTTTTTCGCAAGACATCGTTTTCTTTGCGCGTAAGCAGTGTTTTGTACTGCACTCTCATGTCGGCCATAAGCCTGTCACGCTCGGCATTGTTCAGTTTGCCCACAAGAGCATTTATTTCTTCCAGCTGGTTAAGGGCTTTTTCGTGGTTTTTGTTTTCCTTGTAAATTTCAAACAGGGTACGTTTGGCCAATAACGTATAATTGTCAATGCCGCACGAATCACTGATGAGTACCGATTGTAGCAGCAGCTCTTCAGATTTACCAGGTTGGTGCATGGAGTTGTACACACGTGCCATTTTGGTATAACACAAAGGCAGTTCACAGGTTTGTCCGTGTTTTTTGTATGTTTCAAGGCTTTGGTTGTACCAGGCCAGGGCGATCGTGTACGTTTTATTTACATATTCGGCATAACCAAGCATAAGATAATTGACGGCATGACCGCCTGCGCGCAGGCTGGTATCAGGGCTAATGTTAATTGATTTTAACGCGTGTTCACGTGCTTTGGCATAGTCCTGCAATGCAAAATAACATTCGGCAATGTTGCCCTCAACCAATGATTGGTAAGCCGGTGTATTATCTTTAATGCGGCTGGCATACGTACGGCAGGTGTTCAGGCAGTCAATGGCTTCGTCAAGGTTACCAGTCGCTTCCAGCACATCGCAATACAAAAAACGGCCGTGAAAGTTTTCTTGTGGTGTAAGGTTTTTTTGTTCCAGAAAGGTGAGTACGGCTTTTTGCGCCTTTGCAAACTGGTTGGCATACACGTATTGGTTTACTTTTTGACGCAGGCTGTCAAGGCGTTGCTGGGACTTAAGCGGCAATAAGCCTGGTATAAAAAACAAAAGCAAAATAAACCGCATAGCGTTTTTACAACCCCGGTTAAACATGCAAACAACTAAACACTATGCAGAGGGGTTGGCTACCTGCCGTGTATTGGGTCAATAACTAGTAGTTTACATCAAGTATACCAAATATAAGGTTTATTTTGCCTGAATTAAATTTTTTCGACTGATTTTGGCCTATATCAGGTCAAACAGCTGAAAAATACGGGTAATGTGTGGCTTATGACGTTCTGAAATAGTGCAAGTATTATCAGGTATATAAATTTCTATATGCAGCGTAAGTTCGCATGACGTTAGGAATATTTAAACTTCAGCAAGACTGTACGCCTCACAAAAACATTACCATCACTGTTCCAACAACTCCTAAAAAAAACATCATGTTTACTACAGGCTCCCAATCTTTCATGAGTTTGTTCTGCCTGTCGTTGATTTCCTTCTGATACCCCTTTGCAAAGGCAATGCGGAACATAATAAATAACTGCTGCCCTATATCCAGTACAAACCCGCTCCACATCATCCAGTAATCAAACCCGTGCAATGCATTCATCATGTCTAAAAACGGTTTGCCCAACAGGCAAGGAGCCGCCAATAGCGGAGAGGCAAACACCAGCAACACCAACGCCATTAAACGGTAATCACGGCCCGACATTTTTTTATGGTTGAGCAGTTCAAAGTTGGTGCGTTTTTTCATTAGTGTCAAAATAATCATGATAACGACCACAAGCGCCTGCAAGCATAAAAACGAAAAAAAAATGTAGTAACAACTGTAAATAAAACCTTCCTCAGCCAACGTGA
>DASPJQ010000208.1:0-7787 GCA_035628535.1 Flavobacteriales bacterium
ATCCCGCACAAATTGTTGCTGAAGGAACAGACACAACAGGATTGGGATTTACGGTTACAGTAACGGTTGTTGTACCAACACAACCTGCCGCACTTGTTCCGGTAATAGTATACGTAGTTGTGGTTGCAGGATTGGCCGTAACACTGGAACCGGTTGTTGCACTCAACCCCGTTCCGGGTGACCAGGTATAAGTTGATGCTCCGCTGGCTGTTAGCGTCACAGCCGGTGCCGATGCGCATTTGCTTACCGATGGACACGTAATTACAGGTAATGGGTTTACTGTTACGGTTGCCGTTGTTGTTCCGGTACACCCCGCAGCACTTGTTCCTGTTATTGTATAAGTAGTAGTTGACGCGGGAGTAGCAGTTACACTTGTGCCGGTGGTAGCGCTCAAACCCGTTGCCGGGGACCAGCTATACGTTGATGCACCACTGGCCGTTAACGTTGCGCTTGATCCCGCACAAATTGTTGCTGAAGGAACAGACACAACAGGATTGGGATTTACGGTTACAGTAGCGGTTGTTGTACCAACACAACCTGCCGCACTTGTTCCGGTAATAGTATACGTAGTTGTGGTTGC
Source organism: Flavobacteriales bacterium (assembly GCA_035628535.1). GTDB lineage: Bacteria > Bacteroidota > Bacteroidia > Flavobacteriales_D > UBA2798 > DASPJQ01. The sequence goes on from DASPJQ010000208.1 coordinate 581, forward strand.
CGGATTAGCCGTAACACTGGAACCGGTTGTTGCACTCAACCCCGTTCCGGGTGACCAGGTATAGGTTGATGCGCCACTTGCTGTTAACGTTACGGCTGGTGCCGATGCACATTTTGTTGCTGAAGGAACTGTGATTATTGGTAATGGGTTTACGGTTACCGTAACGGTGGTAGTTCCGGAGCAGCCTGATGCATTTGTTCCCGTGACCGTATACGTTGTGGTAGTGGATGGATTGGCTGTAACGGATGCTCCAGTAGTTGCACTGAGTCCCGTTGCGGGTGACCATGTATACGTTCCGCCAACGCCCGCACCCGAAGCCGTTAACGTAACGGCTGGACTACCTACGCACTTGGAAACGGATGGACAGGTTATAACCGGTGATGGTACAACTTTAACATAAACTTGCTGCGTGACCGGATTAAAGCAAGAACTGGTAGGTGTTCCTGTTACTGTATACAGGGTACTGGTAGTTGGTGCTGCCGTTACACTTGGTCCTGTTGATGGAGTCAGTCCCGTTGTGGGTGACCAACTCCAGGTAAAACTACTCAAGGCAGCGCCCGCAACGCCAATGGGAACACCCACACCCGCGCAGGTTGTAACTGTATCCACCGTTGGATTACAAACCGCAGCCGATGCGCCTGAACCCGGATAGGTCACATAAAATAAATTATTCACTGCATTATTGGCAGCGAGGTCGTCAAGAATGATAACGTAACGAATTGTTTCAACCTGGCCGGGTGCAAAGTTGATAATGCGGTATGCCAATGAAATAGCTTCATCCGCTGAACTTGTTGCGCCAACTGTACCAATAAGGCCTGCTACACCGTTCCAAATATCGGACGCATCGCGATTGGAAAACCCTCCTTTTGATACCCTGAAGTTTGAACCTACACCGGCCATTCCCACATAGGACATAGGCTGTGAAGCAGGAGCAGTTGATGTGGCCTTTACATGCGCAAGGTTGCAGGTTCCTCCTGGCTGACTCACAATTGTATTGGTGGTAACATAGGTTCCTGAAATTACAACATTATTATCAGGGTCAAAATTCCTGTAATAATAAAAGTCAGGAATGGTGGTTGTGCCGTTATTTGTAACCGTAACTGTTGTTGTATAATACAAATCAGGGGTATTCAGGTAATAGTTGATGTGAAAATTGATGTTATACCCCGAACCAATGTAGGAACCTTCCCAGTCACCTTGAAGGCAGGTGCCAATGACGCTGTATCCGGTCATTGAACCGGGAATCCAGTTACCGAACGAACGGTTGTTTGTCATTTTGATATTGGTTGCTCCATCAATCAATTCAAATCCCCAACCATTTTCAGGCGAGCCGGGTGTAAAAAAATCACCGTCAAAAGTTGCCCAGGCATTTACCTGCGGGTTGGCAACGAAACCGAAGTATTGGGTATTCGACCGAAAGTGCATCCCGGCTAACGGGGCTGATACAAACGTATCTACGCCCTCGAATCCATAGGTACCATCAATACCTATTTCCACAAGATTTCCTTTGAGGTAGCAGTTTGCCCCAACCATTTGTGCAAAAGAATTGCTAAGTAAAGAAGAGGTTAAAACTGTTGATAAGGTTAGTAAAGTTTTTTTCATCGTATTCAAGGTTCAATTTGGCCTTTCAATATTACTTAAAAGTTAATGCAGAGCCAAGAGTATGAGGTTGTTGAATTAAGCTTAATCTTTACACTTATTGTTACTAAACTGACTCAGCGATACTTTATGACTAATAACTAAATGGTTATTTGCAGGCATTTAACTCATTACACCTTAAATGTTAAAATTGAGTGAATTTTATATGATTTTTTTGTTACTTAATTAACATTTCAAAATGTTTTATGTTTTTTTTTGTGCATCAAAATAACGTGTTGAAATTAAAATGTGCTTTTTTACCATTTTGAGACAAAAAAACTGACCTGTACGAAACCTTAATGGATCTGGTTTTTAATATTACCTTTTCAAAAAAATTGATGATGAAACGCATTCTTTTTATTGCTTTAACGACCACAATCGTTTTAAATTCCTGCGGGAACAAAGAAGAAGCCAGTGAAGAAAAACGCAATAAAGTTCAATTGGTATTTAATCCTGAGGTTGGTAAGGAATATAACATGATTTATACAAATCTTACCACCATTGATTCCATGGAGGATAAAACTTCTTTCACTGTTGAAATGGTCAATAAAGTTACTGATGTGAAAGACGGTAAAATTTACATTGAAAGCTACTGTAAAAATGTTAGCCTGGATGCTGTCATTAATGGTCAACCGGTAAAAATTGACGCCCGTGATACCGCAGGCGCCAATACGACCGGGCTGCTGGTTGGTGCACGTTATTTTGTTTATTACAACCAAACGACCTTGTTCCAGTATGACAAAACCGGAAAAAAAATAAGCGAAAGTTTCAAAAATGCCGATACCGTAACATCCTTGCAGGATGCAGAGGCCCGCATTAAGTTTTTAGGGCGATATACCCAAAACGAAGTGGCTGTTGGCGACAACTGGGAATCGGAACTTGATATAAAAGTTGGCGACAATAAAATTGATAAAGCTGTATTTACGGTGAAAGAAATAACTGATAAAGAAGTGGTACTTGACATTAAAGGATACATTGACGGAAAAGGTAACCAATTCGGGAAAGAATTCACCATGCGCGGATCATTTACGGGTGAAATGGTTGTTGACCGTAAAACAGGCTGGCAAAATAAAACACATTTAAAGCTGGACTATGTGCGGGAAATGGCCGATAAAAAAATGAGCCTTAAACAGGAGGTAAGTTATAGGTTAAACTGATGATCTTCTTCACCTTTCAACGCATCAAATATATGTTCCTTCATCACTGAACATATGTCTTGAATTATTTGTTGTGGGAAAATGCATATATGAAATTGTACCTTTCACCATCCAGCTTCAGCTACCGCAACCTGTAAGCCGATTTAAATGTCGATACCGTATTATAATCAACAAGCGCAGTATTTGTATACAGTAACTGAACCCCCGCATGGTAAAACAGCATCTTGTGCATTTTTTTTGCAGGTAACAGGCACGATAACCGTAGAACAAATGAGTGAGCGCAAAAGTTACAGACGTACTAAAAACCTGTTAGCGGTAACCGACCGGCAAAAAATGTGTTTGAAAAAGTAGTTTGCTGTTATTTTCAATTATTTTGATTCGAGCTCGGAAATAACACCATATGCATATTCGATCATGGATGTTTTTTCAGAATCGAGTGTTTTGTCTGACAAAGAAATGTTTTTACCATTCTTAATATAACGCATTAATTTATCACCCGAAAAGTAACCCTTAATTGTTTCTTTTACCCTCCCATTTTCCATCAGGCTTATTCGTTTAATGGTCTGGCTTATAATTTTACCTTTTTCGTAATAATAGGTATACTTTAACATTTGTCCTTCTTCAAGGTTGAATGCGCCCTTGATCATTACCCATTCGTTGTTTTCTTTATATCCGGTGAGATTCATCACGTATTTTGACATACCCGGGTACTGCACTTCGGTAAGTTTTCCTTCATTAATTTTTTTATCAAGCAGGTTGCAAACACCATCAATTCGGGTAACTTCATTGCCAGGCTTAAATCCCAAAAAAGTGATTGCCAATATCCATAGAAGGAACAGGTAATTTTTTTGCATGGTTTCGGATGTTAAAAGGGTAAATATAACCTTATAAAGCCTGTTAGCGGCAGTAAATTGTCCGATATCCGGTATCGGGCGGTCTTTGATATCGCTCAAAAATCTGATAATCTGGCTTATACAACATTAAAATTATACCTGTTAAACCCGTTCTATTACTTGTAAAATCATAAATTTGTCAACTCACAGCATAATACCGTTTTTATGGATAAATATTCATACATAAGCAATGCACACCCTGAGGTGATTGACAGCATGTACAAGCAGTACAAGGAAAATCCCGATAGCATTGACAGCTCGTGGCGCCAGTTTTTTGAAGGGTTTGAATTTGCACGCACCGATTTTTCATCGGCCGAAGGAACCATTCCTGAGAACGTTTCAAAAGAATTCAAAGTTATTCAGCTTATAAATGGTTATCGCCAACGCGGGCATTTGTTCACCAAAACAAACCCGGTTCGCGAACGCAGAAAATATGCGCCTACCCTGGCCATTGAAAATTTTGGTTTAAGCGTTGCCGACATGGATACCGTTTTCCAGGCGGGAAATGAAATTGGCATTGGCGCTTCAAAATTGCGTGATATTGTTGCTCACCTGGAACAAACCTATTGCCAAAGCATTGGTGTCGAATTTTTATACCTGCGCTCTCCTGAAGTCATTAAATGGCTTCAATCCCGCATGGAGAGTTCACGAAATACACCAACCTTCAGCAAGGAAGAAAAGAAAACCATACTTGAAAAACTCAACCAGGCCGTTTTATTTGAGAATTTTCTTGCCACTAAATTTGTGGGACAAAAACGTTTTTCACTTGAAGGTGGAGAGGCATTGATTCCTGCACTGGATTCGATCATGGAAACCGGTGCCGATTTGGGCGTACAGGATTTTGTAATTGGCATGGCACACCGTGGCCGTTTAAATGTGCTTACCAATATTCTTAACAAACAATACAAAGATGTATTTACAGAATTTGAAGGATTGACAGCCGAGGATACTGATTTTGACGGAGACGTAAAATATCACCAGGGTTACAGCAGCGATCAATTAAGTAATTCGGGTAAACACGTACACATGAGCCTTACGCCAAATCCATCGCATCTTGAAGCGGTTGACCCGGTTGTGGAAGGCATTGCCCGTGCAAAAATTGACCATAAACATGGTGGAAACAATTCGCAGGTGTGCCCTATTCTCATGCATGGCGATGCAGCCCTTGCGGGACAGGGAATTGTTTACGAAGTAATTCAAATGTCACAACTTGACGGTTATAAAACCGGTGGAACCATTCATGTTGTAACCAATAACCAGGTTGGCTTCACCACCAATTATACCGATGGGCGTTCAAGCACTTATTGCACTGATGTGGCCAAAGTCACCCTAAGCCCAGTGTTCCATGTAAACGGTGACGATGTTGAAGCCGTTGTGTTTGTTTCCAAGCTGGCCATGGAATTCCGCCAGGAGTTCAAGCGCGATGTGTTTATTGATATTTTGTGCTATAGAAAATACGGACATAACGAAGGTGATGAACCGCGTTTCACACAACCCATTTTATACAAAGCAATTGCCAAGCACCCGAATCCATTGCAAATTTATGTAGAGAAACTGGTGAGTGAGGGAAGCATTACAACAGACGAAGCCAAACAACTGGAAAAAGAATTCAAGGCTAGCCTTGAAGCCAATTTGGCCGAAGCCAAGCAACGTTCCAATGCAAAAATCACTTCGTTCCTTGAAGGGACCTGGAGCGGACTGAAACAGGCCGATAAAAACTCGTTTGATAAAAGCCCCGACACGGGCGTTGATAAAAAAGTCTTCCTGCAATTGGCCGAAAAAATAAGTGCGCTTCCGAAAGACAAAAATTTCTTCAATAAAATCCAGAAGATATTTGAAGAACGGGCTGCCATGATCAAAAATGACAATTATGATTGGGCCATGGGCGAATTGATGGCGTACGTAACATTAATGCATGAAGGCCATTTTGTGCGGTTAAGCGGCCAGGATGTGGAGCGCGGCACGTTTTCACACCGCCATGCCGTGGTAAAAGTTGAAGACAGTGAAGAAGAATACATACCGCTGAATAATGCCGGCACCAAGGCCAAATTTGAAGTATATAATTCCTTGTTAAGCGAGTACGCTGTACTGGGGTATGAATATGGCTATGCCTTTGCTTCGCCTGATGACCTGATTATTTGGGAAGCCCAGTTCGGTGATTTTTTTAACGGGGCGCAAATCATCATTGACCAGTTCCTGTCATCGGCCGAGTATAAATGGAAACGAATGAACGGTCTTGTTATGCTGTTACCGCACGGGTACGAGGGCCAGGGACCTGAGCATTCCAGTTCACGCATGGAACGTTTCCTGCAGATGTGTGCCGATAACAATATGCAAATTGTTAACACCACCACACCGGCTAACCAGTTTCATGTGCTGCGCAGGCAATTGAAACGCGATTTCCGTAAACCGCTTATTTGCTTTACACCCAAAAAATTATTGCGTTATCCGGCCTGTGTCTCGTCCATTAATGATTTTACAACCGGTTCGTTCCAGGAAGTGTTGGATGATTCCAAAGCTAAAGCTGCCGATGTAAAAACGCTTATTTTGTGCTGTGGTAAAATTTATTATGAACTTGACGAGCGCAGGCAAAAGGAAGGCGCAACCGATATGGCCATTGTACGTATTGAGCAATTATACCCTTATCCTCAAAAACAGGTTGACGCCATTCTTGCCAAATACAAAAACGCCCGAAAAATTTATTGGGTACAGGAAGAACCCGAAAACATGGGAGCGTGGCGATTTATGTTCCACTACCTCCACAAAACCGGAATTGAATTTGTAGGACGCGAAGCCAGCGCAAGCCCGGCAACCGGTTACCTGAAAGTTCACAATGAGCAGGCTGAGGAAATCCTGGGAAGTTTGTTCGCGAAAAAATTAGAAAAAACCAAATCATGATAGAAGTGAGACGTGTGATTTAGAAAATATTTTTGGGCGAACGTAAACCACATTATACGCGTACCGATAAATTAACAAAAAAAACGAAATAACCAGTAAATAGCCGGATACAGGAAACTGGAAACGGCATACAATTTAATTTTGAATTTTGAACCTTAAACTTATTTTATGGCAATAATAGATTTGAAAGTACCCAGTCCGGGCGAGTCCATTACCGAAGTTGTAATTGCGCGCTGGATTGTAAAAGACGGTGATGTAGTAGAGAAAGACCAGGAATTATGTGAAGTGGATTCTGATAAAGCAACGCTTACAATAAATGCCGAAGAAGCAGGCGCTGTAAAACTACTGGCCAACGAAGGTGATACGGTTAAAGTAGGACAGGTTGTAGTAAAAATTGACACCAGCGTACAACCTGTTGCCAAGCCAAAAGCTGAAAAAGTGGAAGCTAAAGCCGAAACAAAATCAGAAACAAAAAATCAGAAATCAGAAGCGGTGGTACCCAATCCACTTCCCATTGCCAATGGTAACGGTCATGCAGCCGGCCACGCTAGTCCTGCTGCCAAAAAAATGATGGATGAAAAGGGATTGAAGTCAAACCAGATTGCCGCTACCGGAAAAGAC
>DASPJQ010000209.1:0-1732 GCA_035628535.1 Flavobacteriales bacterium
TTTTAATAAAATTTATTTCGCTGATCACGGTTTGTTTGTTTTCAGCATGGGTGCGGTAGTAATATACATGACCGGCAAACTCTTTTTCGGTTGCAACGCCCAGTATGGTGTCAAGGCGGGTAGGGATGTATATTTGCGGGATGTCAGGATTAATGCTTTCCAGTATGATCATGCCTGCGCGGTTTACGGTCACCACGCTTCCATCGGGAAATTCAAAATGCCTGTAGCCGTGGCCCGGTACGGCCCGTTTTTTTACGTTTTTGAATTTATTTTGTTCAAACCGTATGGCCTTGTAATTGGTCAGGCGCAATTCATGCCCGTTCAATACAAGGTTGTTTATTTCATTAATGTATACATCATTTATGTTTTTGAGCACTCCACCGGTGTATGAATGGGAAACGGCATCTTTCATGCGTTTGTCCCTGTCTTCATAAACGGCCGAAAGAAAATTGGGCGCCTTCTCCATGACTTTTTCAACGCGCAGGGTATTTTCTTCCACAGTTATTTGATAGTAACATTCCCTCAACTGGTAATAAAAATAATCGGCATAAAACAAAAAGTTGCGCAAGGTCTTTGATTGCCATTCGTGAAACTGGCAACTGCACTGCTGGCCGGTTGTCAGGTTGAGGTATGTGAGTTCGGTTTTTTGCGGTGCGTACAGCAACATAACCCTGTCACCGTTTTTCATAATGCCAATTTCCATTTCAGTGGCTGCAGCGGGGAGGCATTCGAATACCAATTCCCAGCCTTTTTCATGGAATTTCATGCGCCCATCGTAAAAACGCATCAGGCTGCGCTCGGGCGTTACTTTGTAATGTTCGTTGCCCGGCAATAAAAAAGCGCGTTTAGCTGTTTGTGCATTGGGAAATAAAATGGGATACTTGCCCAATTCACCCTTTTCATCATCATGTTTCTGTTTTTTTTGTTTGGGCGGTTTGCTCCACAATTCATCAAGCGGCAACCTGAACGTTTGCACCAGTTTTTTGCTTTTGTTTTGCTTTTTGTACAGTTCAACGGTGCCTTCATCATCGGCATAAATCCAGTACTTGAACAAATCGGCATGTTTGTTCAGTACCAGTTGTACCGCTGCGTATGCCGATGCGTCACGGCCCGAAACAAAAAACAGTTCCACGTTTTTACCTTCGAGTCCTTTGTTCAAAAAATCTTCAAGTCCCTGTGCGGTATGCAAACACCCGTCAAGAAAAGCGAGGCTGTCAATCACATTGGCCGTGGTGGTATAATCCAGTTTGTACCAGCCGTAACCGGTTGCATAAACATCGCATTCAAAACTTGTTTTTGGATGTTTTGAAATGGCAATGGCCAGTGCGTGTGCAATGCAACGCTGGTTGCCCCAGTTTTTGATGGACGTATCCAGCAATATCACGCGTTTTACATTGTTGTTTTCAGGCGGAATTTCCCGGTTAATGTACAAGGCCTCGTTGTTGGCCAGGCGTGACATGAACAACACGTCTTCATTGGCAAATTCCGAAAGCAACAGACGGTCAAAATCACCTTTGTTGGTGATGTCGGAAATACCACCTAAAGGTTGGCCGCTCGGTATGGTATTGTGAAACGGGATGTTCAACCCCGACCATATCCTGCGTATGAGCGCTCCCGTGTGGAATGTTTTTCCTTCGGTCATCAACTCATCCACAAAATCTTTTTTAGTATCAATTTCGGGTTCGTGTATTTTTTCCGGAACCTGTTCATCGCTTACAGCGGGTAGTGAGGC
>DASPJQ010000210.1:0-5191 GCA_035628535.1 Flavobacteriales bacterium
CTGATAAATCATGTAAAGGCATGGTACAAAAATCTGTGCAATCTGTGCAATCTGTGGCCATGAAGCGAAAGGGACAGGTGTTAATGGACCGTTGTTAATTATGAATCAGGTAATTATCAGTATTAAAAAACCAGCCTAAATCGAAGCCTGATACCAAAAAAACAATACATTTGAATTCACAAAATCTAAACGAACTTTAATTTATATGGCTACAAAAACAGCAGCTAAAAAAGCAACCAAAAAAGCTTCAGGTAAGGCTACCAAAACGGCCGCTAAAGCAGCAGTTAAAAAATCGGTATCAAACGGACACAGTGCAGTTCATAAGCGCGTTGCCGAGATTATGAAAGCCGTTACGGCTAAAAATCCGCACGAACCTGAGTTTTTACAGGCTGTACAGGAAGTTGTTGAAACTGTTGTGCCTTTTATTGAGGCCAACCCAAAATACAAAGACGCACAAATTCTAGAGCGCATTACCGAACCCGAGCGCGTAATCATGTTCCGCGTTCCATGGATTGATGACAAAGGAAAAATGCGCGTAAACCGCGGTTTCCGCATTCAAATGAATTCAGCAATCGGTCCATACAAAGGCGGCTTGCGTTTTCATCCGACCGTTAACCTTTCAGTATTGAAATTTTTAGCGTTTGAACAGGTATTCAAAAACTCGCTTACGACCTTGCCAATGGGCGGTGGTAAAGGCGGATCGGACTTTGATCCAAAAGGGAAATCAGATAATGAAGTAATGCGTTTCTGTCAAAGCTTTATGACTGAATTGTGCAAGCACATTGGTGGTGATACGGACGTGCCTGCCGGTGACATAGGCGTTGGCGGCCGCGAGGTTGGTTACATGTTTGGCCAGTATAAACGCATTCGCAATGAATTTACCGGTGTTTTAACGGGTAAAGGAATCACCTTTGGCGGATCATTGATCCGTCCTGAAGCTACCGGTTATGGATGCGTATATTTTACCGAAGAAATGCTTAAAACCAAAAAACAATCGTTGAAAGGAAAAACCGTGGTTGTTTCAGGTTCCGGTAACGTGGCGCAATACGCCATTGAAAAATGTATACAGTTAGGCGCAAAACCGGTTACTGCAAGTGACAGTGACGGGTATATTTATGATAAAGCAGGTATCAATGAAGAGAAACTGGCTTTTATCATGGAATTGAAAAACGTGAAGCGTGGCCGCATCAGCGAGTATGCTAAAAAATTCAAAAGTGCCGTTTACGTTAAAGGTAAAACCCCATGGGGTGTGAAATGCGATGTTGCCTTGCCTTGCGCTACCCAAAATGAATTGAACGGGGCCGATGCCGAAATGCTGGTTAAAAACGGTTGCAAGGCAGTTGCCGAAGGTGCCAATATGCCAAGCACGTTAGACGCGGTGAATTATTTTCTTGAGCACAAAATCTTATTTGCACCCGGTAAAGCGTCCAATGCTGGCGGTGTGGCCACATCAGGTCTGGAAATGAGCCAAAACTCACTGCGCCTTTCGTGGACGGCAAAAGAAGTTGATGAGCGCCTGCACAACATCATGAAAAACATTCATGCAACCTGTGTAAAATACGGTACCGAAAGCGGTGGTTACATAAACTACGTAAAAGGCGCCAACGTGGGTGGATTTGTGAAGGTGGCTGAGGCCATGCTTGGTCAAGGACACGTGTAAACTATTTAAGCGTTGTGAGGTTTAACGTGTGATTTGAATCTTACTCCGCAAATTTTAAATCTGACTTACCATTAAAATCCCCGTTACAAATTATAACGGGGATTTTTTATTGTGCCATACCGCGCAGTAGCGCTCCCAATAGCTATCAGGGCCTGGTATCACCCCTGGTCATGTCAGCTGTATGAGCTGGTTGGTTCTATCCCTGCGGGTTAACGCAAAGAATAAGGTTTTCCACAACACAGTTCATGGACTAAATCCCTGGTCGGCCCTAAGGGGGCCAACGGCTAATTATGCCTTAACCACGAAAAATAAACCACTTCAAGCGCTTTTTCAAATCACCGGCTTTGATTTCAGCCGGTTTATACTTTTATTGCATAAACCATGTATGCTTAAACTTGTCCCATTCTTTATTGTATGCTTTCTTGTTTCCTGCGGTAAACATCCCACCCGGATTTCACCCAATTGCAGGCTCATGAAAACAGATACCGGCTATGTGTTTACGGTAAACTGGGAATTTGTAAACGACACCATTTTTGATGTAAAACAAATTGGCAAAAAGGATTCCTGGGTATACGTATATGGAAATTATGGACAATTGCATAAACCATGCTGGTTGCACATAGCCGATTATGGTGACATAGTAAAACACTATTGCCGCTGGGTTGAGAATGAGGTTTCGCACTACGGGCGGCAAAACGCTGATATGTACATCCCCGAAGAAGCAATTGACAAACTTGCCTGCAGCAATTAAAAACACCAACAACCAATACAACTATGAATACCAAACCCTTTCTGTTTTCTGTTCTCATGCTGGCAGCCTGCGGCAAGCCCGAAAATACGGCTGATAAAAAGGAAACAAAAAAACAAGATACCCGCTTTTGGAAAAATCCTGACAAGGATATTCCTGAAAAATTCACCAAACATGTTGATGAACTCGTAAGCCAATCAGGCGCACAAAAAGAAGGTGAAAAAGAACTTTCCTATACGCTGAATTACCTGGACAAAGAAACCCTGAAAACCCTGAACTCCGGGGAACTTTTATATTATTGCCTGGCGTATCCCGCGGCCTACAACCAAAACTGCAGCATTGATGCCGGTGATACCGTTAAAGCCAAAATTGCGCGTTACCTGCCCGACCAGTTTTGCGCGCACCACATGAGTACGCTTCAAAATACATTGCTTGAACGCAACCGCGATTCGGTTATTTTGTTGCTCAATGGGTACATTGAAAAACATCCTGGTAAAACCGATGTAGCGTACCTCACAGTAGTGCGTAACTTACAGGCTGTGGAATGCATACCTTCGGTTATCGAAACCGCATCAAATGAAAACTGTTACAACTATACGTTATTGGCAAACCTGCTTACCGGCTACCGCCCGTTTTTGGCAACGGGAATGTATACAAAATTGTACGGTTACGGGGATGATGTAATGGTACATAATGTACGCATTGAAGCCAGTAAAGAAAACGTGAAACGGTTGTGTGATTTAGCTATGAAAATGTATAATGAGCAAAAGATTCAATAAACATTATTCGCTCACCAAATCAATTAAAAAAACATGCAAACCATCGCTCCCATTGTTACATGCCTGGTTTTTGTAGGCTGCAGCGAGACAAAAACCGAATTCCTGAAATTACCTGCCCTTAATACAGCCATAGTTGAATACCGGGTTGATGATGAAGTAAAAAATATCCAATTAAACTGTTCTGACACTGTAGGTATTTCATTGGACACATTTTTCAACAGCGGCACGCAGCAACCAAAAAAGGAACCTACGGGACCTGAATGGAAAAAATTCAAAAAACACAAAAGTGATTGGGCCCTGGGAATTGATCCTAAACACGTGCTTTATTCTTATAAAGTTGACAGTATTGTAAGCATGCGTTACCGGTACTTAAACGCTACCGATGAATATTCAGATTATGCTGTTATTGATGTACTCAACCAAAAACACATAAAAACGCTTACCACCATAGAACTCCTTTATTACTGTCTGGCTTATCCCGGTTTGTATTCGCAAAACTGCAACGCTGTTGTCTGGCCGCAGGACAAAGGCAACTATTTTTATGCCCAGCTTCCTAACGATGGTGATGAACGTTCCATAACCGACTTGCAAAAAAGAGCGCTCAAAAGCAGGAGAAATGAACTCACCGAAGTAATTGCCGGGTGTATTCAAAACAGTGATACGGTTGACATGGGTATACTGCTTATCGTAAAAGAACTTCGTTTAACCGAACTCATACCCCTGTTATGCAAAAAGGCCGATTTCGGTAAAAACGCGCATTGCCATACTGTACTGATTGGGTTGCTCAACAAAAGCAATTACGCACCCTGGTACAATTCGGCATTGTATATGCGTTTTGCCAATTATTTCGAGTATAGCAACGCAACTGATGGACAAGCCGATGAATTGAAAAAGTTTGCATTGGATTTTTATAAGACAACTGCTTTGATAGATATGGCCCGTACCAATTAGTCAACTTTTGTCTAAAAGAACAACCCATGAATAAATTATTTATTTTGATGCTACCGGTAACGTTGTTTACTGCGTGCAGTACCGAACAGCCTCGTATATCAAACACCGAACTGGTTGTTATACGCGCCACCTGGGAACTTCAGAAGCCTGGTGCGCAAGCCAACAACCTGTATGCCGGTGTTGATCCTTACCCCGCAATTGATAAGCAAACTGAACCCGCTACTCAAGCAGCGGGCATGAATGAAACGATACAAGCCGCACAGCCTTTTAAAATCACCAAAAGCGAGTGGGCAAAAAAGACCGGTGACTCACATCCTTTTTACGCGTCAAGGATTGACAGTCTTATACAAGTTAAACAACATTACCTGGATACAAAATCTGAACAGGCGCCTGCCGGAACAAACGCCCTGGGCCTGGAAACGATAAAAAATTTATCGGCCAGGGAATTGATTTATTATTGCCTGGCTTACCCTGCCATACGCTATGAAACAGAGGTGGCACAAGAATGGAAAATAAATGGCAAGCCTTACTTTTATCCGTACCTTCCTTTTTCGAACAACCTCTACTACTTGAGTTCACTCCAAAAAGCGGCCATACGCAACCGCAAAACGGAAATAGCGGCTGAACTTACGCGGTACTTTGACTCAACCGATAAAATTGAAATTGGTGTTTTAAGATTGATTGAGGATGTACGTTTCTGGCAAATGATTCCCGCCTTGTGCAACAAAGCCAGTTTTGACAAAAATCCGCTTTGTTATACCGTCCTGATAAAGTTAATGTACAGGAGCGATTATGCTCCTTATTATCATTCGGTTTTTTTCAAAAAATTTCATGAAGCTACTTACGGAGAACTGATGAAAACCTCTGAAAAAGAGGCGCAGCAGCTCAAAGACATAGCTATGGATTTTTATAAAAAGACCCATGAACCGCCTATGTAAATTGTGTATATTTGAGCATGCAAAAAACCGTTTTCATTCTCGTTCTGCCGGCCATATTTTACGCTTGCGTCAGTACCGAAAAAAAGGAGGAGGAAAAAAAAGACAGTATCCCCGC
>DASPJQ010000211.1:0-13961 GCA_035628535.1 Flavobacteriales bacterium
TGGCACTGTCAGTCATTTCACGGCCTGCCTCCTGGAACCTGCTGTAAATGTCCTTGTGCAAAACAAGCCGCTCATTACGGTATTGTGCTGCCAGCCATTGCCATAAAAAAACAACCAGCAGCAGTTGACTGGCCATCATCAAAATGACTATGTACCGTTGTTTTGCCATGCTAAACGATGACCAAATATATTGTATTTGAAGTTTCTTGCCGGAGCATTAACCTTAATTAACCTTAATAAACCAGGGCTTAACCTGGGGTTGATAACAGCTCCCCTACTTTTGAAAAAAAATCATTATGAAGTTAACTGCATTGACACTTGCCTTGATTGCTGCAGGCATTACCCATGCGCAAAAACAAGGTAGTATCCTATTCAAGGAAACGGTAAAAATGGAATTCCAGATGGAACTTGACAGCAACATGCGCGCCATGCTGGGCGATATGCCAACCGAAAATACCACACAACACCAGTTGTTATTCAATGAAAAAGCATCTTTATTTGAACTGGTAAAACAACCCGAAAACCAGGAAAAGAAACTGGAAGAAGAAGGACACCGCATTGAAATAAAGATGGACATGCCCGATGAAAAAACATATTGTGACCTTGAGAACGCGCGCGTAATCCAGCAACGGGAATTTATGGGAAAAAAATTCCTGATCGATACCGCTTTTTCCAAGCCCGAATGGAAAATGACAGGGAAGCAAAAACAAATCCTGGGCTATCCCTGTTCCGAAGCCGTGAAAGTAAAGGAAGGAGATACCTGTTATGCATGGTTTACCCCAAAGTTACCGGTTTCAACAGGCCCGCATGGCTTGCACGGCCTGCCTGGAATGATACTGGAAACAACGTTTATGAGTGGAAACGTTTCGCTGGTGGCCGAGAAAATTGATCTTGTCAGCGTGGATGAAAAGATGCTTGTAAAACCGAAAGAAGGAAAAAAAGTAACCCACGCCCAGTATAAGAAAATTGTAGACGAAAAAACCAAAGAGATGCAGGAACAATACGGTGGAAAAGGCAACGTAATTATAAAAATGGAAACCCGCTGACCGTGAAAAGATTTTTATTGTATACTGTTTCGTTTATTTGGTTCCAGGCCAACGCGCAAAAAGTGGGGCTGGTCGGAAACGTACTTGATGAGGAAAAAAAGCCGGTTGAGTTTGCCACCGTTTCGCTTTTGAACCCGGCCGACTCAACCCTGCTGCATTATTGCATTACCAATGAAAAAGGCAGGTTTGAAATAAAAAATATAAGCAAAGGGCCTTTTATTTTACAGGCGGCAGCTTTTGGATACAATTCAACCTCGCAATTCATAAACCTTGCAAAGGACAGTATTTGCATCATTGTCCTTGGCGTGCCTGTCAATAAGCTGGATGAAGTGACTGTTGAAGTGGCGCCCATTTTGATCAAGGGCGATACCATTGAATACAACTCAGCCGCCTTTAAAACACGGCCCGATGCGGTTGCTGAAGATTTGCTGAAAAAATTACCGGGCGTTGAAGTTGGCCGTGACGGGAATGTAAAAGCCCAGGGCGAAAACGTAAGTAAGGTACTTGTTGACGGCAAAGAATTTTTTGGCGATGACCCAAAGGTTGCAACAAAAAATTTACCGGCCGATGCTGTTAAAAAAGTACAGGTATACGATAAAAAATCGGACGAATCGGAATTAACCGGTATTGACGATGGATCAAACGAAAAAATCATCAACCTGGTGCTGAAAGACGGTAAAAAAAGCGCCATGATTGGCGATCTTATGGCAGGGTACGGAACCAATAACCATTACCAGGCGGCCGCAAAAATATACCGCTTTAAAAAGAAATCACAGTTTGCTGCTTTGGGAATGCTTAACAACATTAACCAATTCGGGTTTACCTTGACCGACTACCTGAGTTTTAGCGGTGGTTTAAGAAGCCTGACCAGTGGTGACGGGATGGGCATGCTCCTTAACAACGCATCAGTGCCTGTAAACATGGGCCAGCCGGTTACCGGCTTGATTACATCGGGTGCAGGCGGGCTCAATTACACATATGAAAAAACAAAAGGAAAGCGGTTTAATATAAGTTATATCGGGAACGGTTCGCAAAAAAAACTGGAAGAAACAACCTACAGCCATAATTTTTTTGGCGATGGTTATTTCGACAAATATGACACGCTCCTTTCGCTTGCAAAAAAACAGGGTCATACGTTTCAGCTCAACTGGCGGAACAAAATTGACAGTACGCAAAATTTAATTGTCCGCCTGAACAGTTCGTATGCACTGTCAGCCGAACAGTCCAACTCAACCAACCGTTCCCTGTTAGGGAATGAGTTGACGAACAGGGCCGTTTATACCAGCCAGGACAATAACGGCCAGTTCAATTCAATGTTGAATGCATCGTATTTGAAACGCCTGTACTCATCCTGGCGTGTGTTTAAGTTAACGCTTGATGGCTCATACGCTAATAACGTTGCCAATACAACCCTTTTCAACAGCACCTACTATTTTAATCCAACGCTTTTGTTTAATCAAAACCTTTTCCAGGACAACACCAATGCCGTATTAAAATACACGGCAGGCACAAGCATTACACGCAAATCAGGAAGAAATTATTATACCGAATTTGCTGTAAAAGCCGGGGCTGAAAATGATGCCTTAAAGCGCAGGCAGGGTTTTACAAGCGAAACAACAGCAAGCGTTGATTCATTGAGTCCTGATTTCAATGTTTTATATTACTACATCAGGCCGGGCATCAATTTCAAAAAGAACACCGACAAGCGGGAGTTCAATATCAACCTGCGTACAGAATTCTGCCAGCTCCACAATATTCTCAATGGAACAACCATACGGGCCACCAATTATTTCTTTTTACTTCCTGAGCTAAATTGGGAAAATGAATACCGTTCGCAAAAACGGATCGGGTTTAATTATTTTTCATACGTAAACACGGCAGGGTCTTACCAGGCAATGCCGGTTGTCAACCCGTTAAACCCGCTTCTATTGTTTACCGGTAATGCCTGCCTGCGCCCCGAATACGTTCATGACGCAGGTTTGAACTGGTGGATATTTGACCAGTTCAGCATGACCTCGTTTTTTGCAGGCGTACGTGGAACATATACGCACGATAAAATTTCTTATGCGCGAAATATCCTTACCGGTTTAAGCCAGGAAATGAGTATGATCAATGTGCCTGATGATTACCGCTTAAACGGAAACCTTAACTTTTCTACACCTGTCCGCCAACTGAAACTGAATCTGGGTATCAAATTTAGTGAAACCTGGAACAAAAACATAAGCCTGATTAACGGTGAGCCAAACATAACCACATCGCTAACACACGGTGGCGGTATAACTCTGGAAAACCGGAAAAAGGACAAATGGAATTTGAATGCAGGCGCAACCATTCAGTATACCCAGGCCGCCTATTCAATTGGTGATATGGGATCGGTCAATTACTATAATTACGGCTATTTTGGTGAAATTGCATATACCCCAACCCGTTCGTTCAGCTTTTTTGTGTCGGGCGATGTAAACAGCTACAATGGGGCTAACTTTAACGAAAGTATTATAATACCCATACTCAAAGCTGAGATTAAATTCTATTTCCTGAAGGACAAACGGGGAACCCTGTCGTTTGAAGGGTTTGATTTGCTTAATAAAAACAAAGGCCTTAGCCGTGTTTCGGAATTAAATTATATCATGCAGAAAAAATCGTCCATTATCCAGCAATATTTCATGGTTTCGTTTAAATTCAAATTGAACAAGTTTGATGCGAACCACGGGGTGGATATACAGATTAATAAACGTTAAATGGCGTTCCGGTTCGGAGATTTAAAGATTCAAAAAATTCAAAGATTTAGGGGTTTGAGGCTTAATCCAATTCTTTAAATCTTAAATTTTTGAGTCTTTAAATCAACCCACTCGCAATTTCCCGGGCCACTTTGTTTGACTCAATATAATCGTTAAGCGAAGGTGTTTTTACAAACGATGATTTACCAATGGTTTCTTCATTTATACGCGCAATATCGGTAAACCTGATTTTATCTTCTAAAAAGGCCTGAACACTTATTTCATTGGCAGCATTCAATACACAGGGCACATTCCCGCCTTTGTCAATGGCTTCAAAAGCAAGGCCAAGACACCGGAATGTTTCCAGATCGGGTTTTTCAAACGTGAATTGGGGATAATCCATGAAATTGAATCGCTTGAAACTATTGTATATACGGTCGGGATATGTCAACGCATATTGAATCGGAATTTTCATATCGGGCAATCCCAACTGTGCTTTCATGCTTCCATCGGCAAACTGCACAATGGAATGAATAATGCTTTGCGGATGCACAATCACATCAATTTCGGCAGGAGTTAGTCCGAACAACCATTTCGCTTCAATGACTTCAAGGCCTTTATTCATTAAAGTGGCCGAGTCGATGGTAATTTTAGCGCCCATGTTCCAATTGGGGTGTTTTAGCGCCTGTGCACGCGTAACAGTGCTGAGCTCATGCAGTTTTTTCCCGCGAAAAGGCCCGCCTGATGCAGTGAGGTAAATTTTTTCAACCTTGTTGTGAAACTCTCCGGTCAGGCATTGAAATATGGCCGAATGTTCCGAGTCAACGGGATATATATTTACTGCATATTGTTTTGCCAGTTCAGTAATCAATTGCCCGGCAACTACCAACGTTTCCTTATTGGCCAGGGCAATGCATTTGCCGGCCTTAATGGCTTCAATGGTTGGCAATAAACCGGCATAACCCACCATAGCGGTAAGCACTGTTTGTACCGATGACATTTGCACGCAATCGCAAACTGATTTAATCCCGGCAAAAACTTTGGTGTCAGTTTGAGCCAACGCCTCCCTGACATGGGCGTATTTTGATTCATCGCAAATTACTACTGTGTTCGGTTGAAACGCCAGGGCCTGTTCAATCAGCAAATCGGCATTGCCATTTGCCGTCAACAATTCCACCGAAAAATAATCGCCTGCCTCTTTGATAACCTGCAAGGCCTGGGTGCCTATGGATCCCGTTGAGCCTAAAATAGCGATTCCTTTTGGTTGCTGACCTGACATGATAATTTTAATGCACGACTAAGGTATGACGAAAACTAAAAACTTGTATGCAGTGCAATAAAATTATCGTGCAAATAATTGGTAACGTGTCAAATTCCTAGCTTTATACGGTGAAAAAATCAATCTTTATTCTTTGGTTGGCTATTTTGCTGGTGTTTTGCTTCGGGTTAAGTTACATTGTAAACGTTAACGAAAATACATATTTACCTCCTGCTGACTTCGGCCTGGTAGTTGCGCTTTGCGGCTCCCTTGTTTTCCTGCTTATAGGAATTATCACCTGGGCGGTGTATTTCATTCTAAAGAAACGACAATCAACCCATGCTGCAAAAACGGCCATGATTGCATTCACTGCACTTGCAATTGGTACCATGGGCACTACGTCAGCCAAATTTCCTGAAAACATGCGCAACCGCAATGAATACCTGCATTTGCACATGCTGCGTGAAAAATACATACGGTTTTGCGCACAGGAAATTAAATCGCATCCATCAATGAACGGCATTGATTCAACCGGTGAAAAAACAACCGATTTTTGTTATTGCGTGTTTGATAAAATGCTGGATGATGATGTACAACGTGAATTGTTGCTGGGTGTTGACGATCCCAAAGACCTTCCTGGAAACGACCAAACCGAAAAATTAAAGCAGGACTGTTACGATGAATATTTCGGAAATTAAAACAACAACAAACAAACGGCCTCTCCAACCATCATGACAATGACCGTTATGCCTAAAATGGTGTACCGTTCATGGCGTAACGCGCGGGTGAAAAAAGAAACCAATGCTACAAGCAAAAATATAACCGAAACGTATTTACCCGTGTTTCTTCCATCATACGATTTTGCAATGGGGGTACCATGCGTTTGGTTGTACAAATCAAACGTAATCCTGAATAGCGGGGTTTGCCTGAACCTTAATTTGGCTCCATACGTTTCATAACCGCTCCGGTTGGTAATTTCCCAATAGCGACCCGAAGTGGTATGCAATACAAAACTGCGTTTACTGGTACCGCGCCTCCTCCTGGCATAATAGCTTTCAATCCCTTCAATGGTATCATACCGGGTTTGCGATTTCAATACAAGCAAATCAATGCATAAAAGCGTGTTGACAATTATCAGAAAAACAACGGCAATGCGCGCTGCCTTGAGTATTTTCTGCGCGCGTTTTGAAATCTCTTCGTTTTTCTTCTTTTTAAGAAAGGCTGCCCATTTTAGGATTTCCTTCGGGCTTCTTTTACGTTGCGTTGTCATACGCTTGCAAATTATCCAAGACTCATAACTGCATCGGCCAAAGCAATCTCGTTCGTGTTCCAGGGTAAAACAAAATTGGTGATGCCTTGCTGCCGCAATATCTCGGCCGTTGAATTACCAATGGGAATAAAAACCTGGTCGGGCAGCACGCGTTTTTTACGGAAATATAAAATGGCGTTCGATGGGCTGGTCAGCACAACAATGTCTGCATCGGGAATTTCGGCCCGTTCGTTTTCAATGGTATCATACACTACCATGTCAATAACCTGGCTTTGGTTGCCGAACTGTTTTTGAACGGTGCGGTAACTGGCCGTTGACATGGGAAACAATACGCGATCGGCCCCGGCAATTTTCACAAACTCATTGGCAATGGCAACCGTATCGGGTCCTTCACCCGTAAAATGCGCTTCTATTCCACGGTTAATTAACGCCTCGGCCGTTGCCCCACCAATGCTCCCGATTTTTACATGCGTGGGAACTTTCGGGTGTTGCGCATAAAAATACTTAACACATTTACGTGACGAGAAAAATATCCACTCTGTTTCCGGGATTCCTTTAAACGGGATTTTTTCAAACCGCGTGAGTGACTGGCAGATTACATTGTAGCCGAGATTTGAAAGGGTTTCGGCAAAATATTTTGCCTCTTTGCGGTAACGTGAAATAAATACCGAAAAGGTACGGTGCTGAGGCTTTAACAGCTCAGCCACTTTCTCAAGGTTATGACCGGGCCTTATACGCAAAAATATTTTTTTCATGTTTTCATCAACCGAAGGGGCGTATGCCGCGTGCAAATGGATTTCATCATTTTTTTTCATAGCGTAAATACCCAAAGGCTTTTGACACCCGCCTTCCATAATGTTAAGCAATTTACGCTCCATCGTGGTTAAAATGGTTTGTTCCGGATTGTTGAGTTTTGACAATTGTTCCAGTAATTGCTTGTCATTTTCGCGGCATTGTATGGCAAGAACGCCTTGCGCGGCAGCCGGAATAAACACTTCGGGTGCGGCTATATGCACATGAAATTCGCTTAAATCAAGTTTCAGTCTGTTAAGTCCGGCCGTTGCCAGAACAATGGCATCAAATTTCCCATCGCGCAATTTTTGTACACGGGTGGGTACATTGCCGCGTAAATCCATGGTGTGAATGTCTTTCCGGTAATGTTTTAACAAGGCCTTACGCCTGTTTGACGAAGTACCTACAAGCGCTTTTTCAATTAAATGAAATTTTTGTTTTTTATCAACCGATTCTTTTCGGATTAAAATCATGTCCGAAGGTTCTTCGCGCTCACTGAAAGCGGCAATGGTAAGGCCGGGCGGGTTGGTTGATTCAAGGTCTTTACAGGAATGAACAGCCAGGTCAATGGTTGAAGCAAGTAAAGCCTCTTCCAGTTCCTTGGTGAAAAAACCTTTGCCCTTCATTTTGTCAAAACCTACATCGGTTATTTTATCGCCTTGTGTTTTGATGATTTCAAGGCGACATTTCAACCCAAGGTCTTCCAATTGCGCTTTTATATGGTTAGCTTGCCAAAGGGCCAGATCGCTGCCCCGGGTTCCTATGATCACGGTACGGTTCATTGCATGTCTAAAATATGGAAAAAAAGGAAACCACAACCGCTTTACCCTAAATTGCCTTTTTTGACACTTCCGTTCGGCCTAAAAGGCATAAAATCCGGCTAAAGCACCTAAAAAAAACAATGTGTGTGATTGCTTAATAGGCCAGGCGCAACCAATAATAATTATCTTTAAACGCCAAAATGCGCATTCTTGAATTAAATACTGAACGTACATGGCGTGGCGGTGAACGTCAAACGGTATATGATATGCTTGGCCATACTTTACAGGGCAACCAATCAATGGTAATTTGCCGCAAAGGTTTTCCATTGGCCAAGGCGTGCAAAAAACACAACCTCGAACACAAAGAAATTACCGCCCACCGTCAGCTCATCTGGTTCATGTTGGTAAAAGCGCGGTCGTTTGACATCATCCACTGCCAAACCAGTAAAACGCAGCAACTGGCCGTTTTTACCAAATGGTTTCATGGACGCAAGGTAGTGTATACCCGCAGGCTTGACTTTGTTCCAAAGGGCTTTTTCTCTAAACTAAAATATAAATGGACGAGCCATGTTGTGGCCATCACACCCGCCATTAAAAAAATACTGGAAGGCGTTGGCATTAAAAAAATAACGGTGATTTCAGAAGTAGTGGAGAAAAAAGAATTGGATAAGGAGCGTGCACAAAAGTTTCTTGCTTCTGTAAATGCCGGAAATAAAAAAATAATAGGTACAACGGCCGCCTTTGTTCAACACAAAGATCCACTCACCATGGTAAAGGCCATCAAAAAGTTGAGTGAACTGCGCACCGATTTTATTTTTATTCATTTTGGCGATGGAGCTTTGCTGCCCGATGTAGAAAAAGCCATTGCTGACAGCAACATTGGAGCATTTTATCATGTGGCCGGTTTTATGCAGAACGTTGAAGACATGTTCAGTGTATTTGATGTGTTTGTCATGAGCTCCGAAGAAGAAGGGCTCGGCAGCAGCGTGCTTGATGCGTTTATGTATAAAGTGCCTGTTGTTTCCACCAATGCGGGAGGCCTTGCCGATGTGGTTGAAGGGAATGGTTTGCTCAGCAGGGTTAAAGACCACGAAAGCCTGGCCAAAAACATTGATCAGATATTGAACGATTCTGCATTAAGGCAAAACCTGGTGGAAAAAGCCTATAAAAAAGCTACCGAAGAACATTCGTTGCAAACTATCAGCAAACATTATGCTGATTTGTTTTCAAGATTGATTTCCTGAATTACTTCCGTATCCGGTTGTTAAGCGTTGAATAACATTGCGTGTTGGTTATTGGTTTGCCTGTTCATCAAAATATGCTGTCAGAAGTACCCAACAGGATACTGGATATGGGTGCAGGATTCAAAATTACAAAAATTGATTTAAAGACTGATAATACCGAAGTAATCAGGATTGCTGAAGTTTTTTTAACTGACGGTATTTGTTTCGCGTGTATATGGCCGAAATTTTAGCGATTTGATAACCGGCCTTTCCATCCAAAAACCCGCCTTTAAAAATATAGTCCTTCACAAATTTCACAACGGGTGAAAACCAAATCATGAAAAAATTGGAACGCCTTCCTTCTTTAAACATGGCCTTTGCAGCAATATCGGAAAAATAAGCTGCCTGCCTGTAATGGTCGTCAGCCGAATAAAAACTGTAATGCAGTATATCACCTTTCAAATGCCCGGTTGGGGCATTTTTATCAAACAATTCATATTTATCATGCGGATTTGTTCCGCCCCATGCACCTTTACGTGAGTCCCACAGCCGTAATTTACGGTCAGGGTACCATCCACCATGCCTTATCCATTTACCGCAATAATTGGTAAGGCGGTTCATGCTATAGGCATCGTAACGCCAGTTGTTTTTGACTTCAAGAATGGATTTTTGAAGTGTTTGGTCAATGGCTTCATCGGCATCAAGTGACAATACATAAGGGTTGGATGCATAGGTAATGGCGCGGTTTTTTTGTTGTATATGACCATCAAATGCATGCTGTGCGAATTGAACCCCGTACGAGCGGCATATTTCTTCGGTTTTATCGGTGCTGAACGAATCAAGCACCACCACCTCATCAGCAATATCCTTTACTGATTCAAGGCAGCGCCCAATGTTGTGCTCCTCATTAAATGTTATTATAACAACTGACAGTTTTATCATTAAACCAGTTTCCAGCCAATTAAAGCGCCCAGCGTTAAATTAAGAAAATAAAATGAAGCCAGGCAAAAAATAAGGGCCCATACCACCGATGGCAGGTAAGTAAGTTCACGCAGGTTTTGGGCGTCTCCTGCTTCACGCGGGTTTTCTGCTGCAATATACAACAACACGAGCGTTGACCATATACTTTCGATCAGTACAAAAGAACCCACAATAAAAAAATAGACCCCGGCCCATTGTTCCTGCTTAAAATAAATGGCAACCGCTACCAGGGCCGTGTTTGCCAGGAGCCATAAAATACCGTATTTGTTACGCACCCACAATACCAATGACAAAACATAAATACCAAGGATGCCGTACGCAAGATACTGAGCGCTTAACATTGTTGCCTGGGTAAGCATCAGCCACCCGATAACAGCCGCAAACGGATAACCCGCCAGCGAAACCAGGAACCGGGATATCCATGTTTTGTTGGAGGTAACAGCAACACCACCCGCATTTGAAAACAGTTCAATGCGGTGTACCTTGCCTGAGGTGGCCAGGCTCATTACAGCATGGCCCAATTCATGAAACAAAGTATTATAAACCCTGAACACCATTCCACCACTGCCCCAACGCATAAGCAGGCACATAAGGATCCACAATGTTACCATCTGAACCATTGGGCTCACGTATTCGTTTAAAAAAGTATGCGGCCAGTTCACAATATCCATGTAAGGTCTTGTTGCCAATTGGCTTTAACTTTAACCGGCTGGGTGTACCATTTAATTTTCTCCGGTTGTTGTTTTTCATTGAAATTCCCCGGTGTCCAGGTGTCATCACTGTTCACATCATCATAAATATAAAACGTGTAGTTACCCGGCTTAAGCAAATTAAATTCCGCTTTTTTTTCGTTGTAGTCCAACCGCTTTTGGCGCAAAAATTTTCCGTCAAGCAAGAGCACAACTGTTGGAATTTCATAATACAATTCCATTAAGCCCTGGAACTTTAACTCAATGGACCCGGTTTTTTCCTCGGGTAAATATGTGGTTGTTGCTTTAAGCGTATCGGATTTTGCCCCGCTAAGCGTTGATATAAACGCACCTGGTAAAGCCACAAATTTAAGCGGTACTTTTTCGGTCAGTTTTTGAGGGAACAATTTAAGTCCTAACGGGGTCTCTTTAACCGTAAATTTCACATCGCTCTTGTGAAGCGTATCGGTAATTGAAATTTTTGAACGGTCGTATCCGAAGGGCATGTTGGATGAAATAAAAATACTGTCGTTTACATACACTTCACCTGTTGCATTGAGTTTAAAGGATGCCCGCGAGGTCATTTTCCGGTTCAGGTGAGAAGTAAAATTCAACGTGTCAACCACGCTGTTGTTTGAAAGAAGCTCAAATGAAACGGTGTCCTTTACAAGAGTATCGCTCATAAACACCATGAACACCGAATCAGTCGGTTTTGTTTTTAACAGGACCAGCTTTGAAGCCTCAATTCCTTTAAGCGCCCTTATGTCAAGGTTGCTGAGTGTCCTGGTGTAGGAGAATTTCTGGATCCATTTGGATATGGAAGCGGTTGATGAAAGTTTTGCTTTTGCGGGCAAAGGTTTGAACTGCCTTAACTTTACTTCGGCAACGTTTCGTGTTAGGTCAATGGCCGAGTCCATGAACCCAATTTCTTCAGGATAACCGCTGAACAATAAATCGGCATTCTTATCATTCAGGGCATACATACGGTACCGGCCTTGTTTCAGGTTTGAAAATTTGAACGAACCGTCCCGTTCAGTTTTCAAAAAGTAAGCCGGTTTTTCCCTGAGTATGGCCGAATCAGTATCGGTACTGTGCAAAATAACGGTTGCGGAACTTATGCCGTTTTGGGTAAACGCGTTGAGCACCTTGCCGCTTATTGACAATGAATCAAGATACGGGCCCGTTGAAAAAACATATTGAAAATTTTTAACCGGGTTATTTTCTGTGATGTCACTTATGGCATCTGAAAGGTTAATCGTGTAAGTGGTATTGGGGGCTGGTTTTTCATGCAGGGTGATTTCAATGCGTTTACCCCTGGCCTTCATGGTGGGTTTTTTATCCATGGCCGGGGTAATGCTCACTTGTGGATTTTTTAGCTGGACATATTCGCTAAAAGTTATAATGACTTTGTCCGAATTAAAGTTCACCGATTGATTGGCCGGGAACGTTTTTTCCTGAATGGTTTCCGGGGCCCTGTCGTCACGTTCGCCACCCGTTGGCTCGCCCATTTGTGCGCAGGAAGTGATGACAATTGTAATTAAAAAGAAAATAGCAGCGGCAGGCAGCAGCTGTCGGGCATGGGTTTGACCAAAATAACCTGTTAATGTGAATGACCTGAAAATAAAAGAATGAATTATTCGCGCCAATCTGCGCAATCTGCGGCTAAGACCCATGTAGAATTGCATCATCCTTTTAAATCTGGATCAAAGAACAGATTTTTTCCAGATAAATTTTATCGGTCTCGTTAAAATTATTTAAATGATCGCTGTCAACATCCAGGACCATGCGTACCTGTCCGTTGTGCAATACAGGCACCACAATTTCAGAGCGTGAATTGCTGCTGCATGCAATATGCCCGGGAAAGGCTTCCACATCAGGTACAATCAGCGTCATTTGCTTTTCCCAGCTTGTTCCGCAAACGCCTTTTCCTTTTTTTATGCGTGTACAGGCAGGCGGCCCCTGGAAGGGACCCAAAACCAATTCATCACCTTCAACGAGGTAAAATCCTACCCATAAAAAATCAAATGCATATTTAATGGCTGAAGCAATGTTTGCCAGGTTGGCAATGCGATTTGTTTCTCCTGCAATCAGCCCTTCAATTTGTGGGAACAATTGCCGGTACTGCTCTTCACGGGTAAGGGTTTTATCAATGCTTAAATCTTCCGCCATGGGGGCAAAGATAGAACAAAGAACAAGGACGGGGAATTTCTAGGCCGGTTTTTGTGCAACATGGGTAATGTCAACTGCTCACATATCACATTGCCCGCCTTCATTCTTTGTTCTCCTACCGGTATGCATACGCCAGGGCCAGTACCGAAATTTGAATTCCGGGGTTTTCTTTTCTAAGGGCGTTTATACAGGCTTCAACGGTGGCACCTGTTGTAATAACATCGTCAACCAACGCAACGTGGCTTAAACTGGTTTTTACGCCTATAAAATTTTCACCGCTATTGATCCATCGGTCAAACCTTCCCTTTTTGGTTTGACTGTTGGTACTTGTTTCTTTTTTGAGAATTTCTTCGTTCACCTGTTGACCGGTTATGGTTGAAATTCCCCTGGCCAGCAGGGTGCTTTGATTATATCCCCGTACTTTTAATTTTGATTTATGCAAGGGTACCGGTACCAGGGCCTGGCAACCGGTAAAAATTCCTTTTTCCTGTATGATTTTTCCTATTTCGCCCCCAAAAACATCGGCAACAGCTGTATATTGACGGTATTTAAAGGCGTGTAAAAGCTCTTGTACAACCGTGTTTTTCTGGTAATAAAACAAGGCTGCACCCTCATAAATGTTCCCCCTGCCCCAAAAGGTTTTAACCAGTGGGTTATCAACTGCCGAATTAAACTTTGTGTAAGGCAATTGCATACGGCAAGCCACGCATATAAGCTCATGTCCCGTAGGCAAAGGCAGCCTGCAACCCACACACAAATTTGGATAAAAAAGGTTTACAAGGTGTTTAAACACAGCTATTAATATCAAAATGTTAACAGGTTATAAAAATAACAACATATAAGCGCGGCATAACGTTAAATTTGCCAAAAACTAAAAGACCAAGTCAATGGAATCACAAAAGAAATCAAGAGACCCACTCTATATAACCATCATCATACTGCTTCTTGGTGCGGGAGGATTTTTCGCCTCAAGTTATTACAGTTTAAAAGGTGATTACAGTACGGTTGTTTTGCAACGTGACTCGCTTAAGGCCGACAATGATACTATGCGGAAT
>DASPJQ010000212.1:0-1793 GCA_035628535.1 Flavobacteriales bacterium
CAACAATTACTTACGCGCTTCCAACAGGCGTTCAAAAAGCGCAAATGCTGTTTTACAATGCCGATGGCCGCTTAATAAACAGCGTTGACCTTGACAACAAACAAGGCAAAGGCCAGCTCAATGTGTTTGCCAATGACTTGACCAATGGCGTGTACACATATACACTGGTGGTTGATGGTAAGATTATTGACACGAAGCGAATGGTTAAAAACAAATAAGTAAAAAAGTCAACGAAGAATTTTAGATAGTGAGATTTTGAATACTGAAATAGCAGAGCATACCATCAACCTTCAATTTCACCATTTGAAATCTCACTATTTGAAATCAAAAAACCGTTACTTTAAAATAATACCGTACTTTAGGGGTACAAAACCCGGTTTTTGATATCAACCCTGCGTAAATACTGGAATGAAAACCCGTTAATGGTGGCCCTGCTTGCAGGCGGTTTTTTCAGGCTCCTGGCTGTTTTCTTTTCAAAGGGATTCGGTATGCATGACGACCATTTCCTGGTCATTGAAGCAGCCCAATCATGGGTTGACGGGTATGATTACGATGACTGGTTCCCCGAGTCAGGTGCTAAAACACCCAGCGGTCACAATTTTTTTTACCCGGGGTTGCATTACCTGTTGTTTAAATTCCTTGAGTTCATAAACATTACCGATGCCCAGGTAAAAATGTACGTGGTGCGTTTCCTGCATGCCTTGCTTTCGCTGGTTACCATTGTTTATGCCTATCGCATTACCCAACATTATTCAGACAAAAAACAGGCCGGCATGGCTGCGTTGTTACTGGCCCTGTTGTTTTTCATGCCTGTACTAAGCGTGCGCAACCTGGCCGAGGTGGTGTGTGTGCCGTTCCTTTTAATGGCTACGTGGCACATCATTAAAGCTGAAAAAACGCAACATTTAAAATGGTTTTTTTTCAGCGGGCTCATGGCCGGCTTTGCCTTTTCGTTCCGTTACCAAACCGTTTTTTTTATTGGCGGTTTCGGGTTGTACCTGCTCATGCATAAGGAATGGAAAGGCACTGTGTTGTTTTCAATCGGTACGTTGCTTGTGGCCTTAACCACGCAAGGCATTGTTGACATTTACAACTGGGGGTATCCTTTTGCCGAATTTATGGGTTACCTGCAGTACAACATAAAATATGCCGAGGCGTATTTCACCAAACCCTGGTACATGTATTTACCGCTTATTGCGGGTATTCTTATTCCACCCATAAGCATTTTCCTGTGCATTGGTTATATACGAACCTGGCGCAAATACCTCCTCATTTTTTTACCATCGTTCTTGTTCCTGGTTGTACATTCCTATTTCCCCAACAAGCAGGAGCGGTTCATATTTCCCGTATTTCCCTTTATTATTATGAGTGGCATCATGGGCTGGCATGCGTTCAAAAACCGTTCGGGGTTCTGGCAAAAAAACACCAAACTGTACAGGGCCTGCTGGATATTTTTCTGGACCGTAAATGCAGCACCCCTGTGTTTCCTGAGCGTGGCCTACATTAAAAAAGACCGTGTGGAGGCCATGCGTTACCTGAGCAATAAAAAAATGAACGCGTTGCTTATTGAGGACCGTACCAGCGATGAGTTTATAATGCCCGTGCAGTTTTACATGGAGCAATGGCCCCAGGTGTACGGGCTCAACAATAAAATGGATTATGATTCGCTTAAAACAAGCCTTAAGGGCATTCCGCTTGAACGGTTCCCCGCGTACGTAATTTTTATTAAGGATGATAATTTGCAGCAACGCCTCACCGATTTTGAAAACCAGTTTGCGGGACTGAAGTTTGAA
>DASPJQ010000213.1:0-1936 GCA_035628535.1 Flavobacteriales bacterium
CAAAATGATTTATACCGTAAGCGATGCCATGATAAACCGGTAAATGAAATACCACCGTGTCCTTATAATTCACACCGTTTACAACAATTGAATATGTACTGTCAACCCCGCTTGGAAACTGGCGTGTTAAATTTGCCGTAAAGGGTTGGTTGGTACCGCGACCCAGGTTGGTAATTATTAAGTTCACGTCCATGGTGTCGGTAGCCAGCGTAATATTTGCGGGCTCAATAAACACATCGCTGCTTTCAATAACCAGTTCGGGATATTGGTGCGTGTTAATTTTAATGGATGGGTCGCCATGGAGGGTCATTCCGGTATACACTTCTTCTGGAGGAATAGCATTAATGGAATCAACAATGACAATTCCTACCTGGTTGGCCTGGAGTGTATGTTGAATGTGCTGCCCAATGCTAAGCCCGTAATTGGTTTGTGAAATATCGCGTACAATTGAGTCGGTGTAACGGTTAAGCTCAACTACAAAACCTTGTTTTACGGTTGACAAAAACGCAATTACACCTTTGTTGGGAATAAGGGTGAAATCTTCGCTCACACTTAATGCACCCGGTTGATGAATGTCACCTGAGAAACATGAATTACCAATCAACAGTGGATATTTACCCTGGTTTTGCCAGTTATTTACATCATCCACGTTCTGGTCAAACCCTGCAATGCTTCCGTGTCCGAAAAAAATCATCATGGAAACGCCATTGTTTATGCGCTCGTTCACTTCCTGGAAATCTACCGGGTCAATCGGGTCTGAAGACGTTTTATAATAAGCTTTTACGCTTGCACCATAGGAAGTGTCTTCAAGCTTTGCTTTATAGCTGTTAAGGAAAAACTGGAACTGGGCCTGTTCTGAGGCCGTTGAGCCCCCGCCAAACTCCTGCACCTGTTTCATCCATTCTTTGTTGGCCTTGGTGTAAATAGGGTCTTGCTGCGCCAATTCAAACTCGGTAATTTTAGCCAGGTAATCGGTAACCTGTGCGTTGCTCACTGCTGCAAGGCGTCCTGTAGCAATGGCCGGATCAAGGTATGTGCCGTTCAAACCTGCCGTTATACGGTTGTCACTGCATGGATACCCAAACGATGGTACGAGCGATTCGGCATATACTCCTGCATCGTGACGGCTTCCGTAATTGGTGCCGCTGTAATATCCTTCTGATGCTTCACGCACCGACTTACCAATAATGAATAAATACTTCGGTTTGCTGGGCCAGTTGTCAAGTGCAAAATCGCAAAACCTGCGCGCTGCCAGCGAGTGTTTGTATATACCGGCTGAAAACTGGTCGTATAATTCGTTAACGATGATAACAACCACGTTATTCTGTCCACCGGCAGGCGAACTGCGGTAAGCAGCATAGGCATTGGCACCGGTTAACAATTTTGGATGGGTTAAAATAATAAATGCGCTGTCAACACCAAGGGCGGCATAGTCGGTAAACATTCCGGTTCCGTTAACCGGCTTAAAATTACTGAGCGGTATATTCGTAACGGTATTGAACACATGACATGTAACGGGCTTGGTTGAAACATCGTTAGGTACCAACAGCTTAAGTGTACTGCCCGTTAGTTGACCGCTGGTACGCCATACACTGTCCCCAACCATATACACCAGTGGTGATGCGCCTCCATAATTGGCAATGCTGTAATTGGTAAAAGGCTGCGCGGTATTGTAATCAACCTTAAAACTTGCCGTGGTGGCCGAACCGAAATCAGGGATGTGCGGGTATTCAACCGTAGTCGACCCCACGTTAATGATGTCCGATGAAAGCGTATCGTCATTCACGTGATACAAAATGTTTGTGATCGGTTTTATGGAATCAGCAGGCAGGCTGAAGTATTTACGGATCATGTCGTAGCCGAGCGTTGTGGTATCAAACAGCATGCGGCTGGGTGTTTGCGAGGTATGAAATATTTGTGTATGGTGGTTGTAGTC
>DASPJQ010000214.1:0-15343 GCA_035628535.1 Flavobacteriales bacterium
AGTATGGAGTACAGGAAATATGTTGCAGAAGCCGTAGGAACGTTTGCACTCGTATTTTGCGGAACGGGCGCAATTGTGATTAACCAGGAAACGAACGGGGCCATCACTCACCCTGGCATTGCGCTCACATTTGGCATGATCGTGGCGGTTATGATTTTTGCCCTGGGCGATGTGTCGGGCGCACACATGAATCCGGCTGTTACACTTTCGTTTGCACTTGCCAAACGTTTTCCCGCAAAGGAAATTATACCTTACATAATTGCCCAGGCCGCAGGCGCATTTTGCGCAAGCATTCTGCTCAAAACACTTTTCATGGACAATGAAACGCTCGGTTCTACCATACCTTCCGGCACCGATATACAATCCTTTATTCTTGAAATTGTTCTTACGTTCTTACTTGTGCTGGTCATATTTAACGTATCAACAGGTGCAAAAGAAAAAGGCATCACGGCAGCCATTGCCATTGGCGCAACCGTTGGACTTGAAGCCTTGTTTGCGGGACCCGTTTGCGGGGCATCCATGAACCCGATCCGTTCCTTATCGCCTGCAATCGTTTCAAACCATACCGAACATTTGTGGGTGTACCTCACAGCGCCTTTTGCCGGTGCATTTATCGGTGTTTTCATTCATCAGTTATTATACAAAAAAGAAGCATGATCAGGTCTATTGAAGAATATTGCCGCCAGTTGCCTGCTGAATTCAATTTAATCCCGCAGGAACGTAAAATCCTGCTGGAAAAAATATCGGCCTACATCAATACAAAACAAAAAGAGAACAAGACCACACGCCTTGTGTATGTATGTACCCACAATTCACGCAGGAGCCATTTCGGGCAGGTGTGGGCCCACGTAGCAGCCGTTTATTTCCATCTGCATAATGTAAAAACCTATTCAGGCGGAACAGAAGCTACCGCTTTTCATCCAAATGCCATTAACGCCTTAAAACGCATAGGATTTATTGTAGAACAAATTACTGAAGGTAAAAACCCGGCTTACGAAGTCCATTATGATGAAAAGCAAACACCCGTTATTTGTTTTTCAAAAGTGTACGA
Organism: Flavobacteriales bacterium; assembly: GCA_035628535.1. Lineage (GTDB taxonomy): Bacteria > Bacteroidota > Bacteroidia > Flavobacteriales_D > UBA2798 > DASPJQ01. Next base: position 1,052 of record DASPJQ010000214.1, read on the forward strand.
TCATGCTGATAACCCTAAAAAAGAATTTGCGGCCATCATGACCTGCAGTGATGCCGAAGAAAACTGCCCGTTTATACCGGGTGTTGAATTACGTATTGGAACCATGTATGATGACCCGAAAGCGTTTGACAATACACCGCAACAGGATGCAAAATACGATGAACGCTGCAGGCAGATTGCGCGTGAAACATTCTATGTTTTCTCAAGGGTATAAGGCATGAAAACCAAACTCGCTATAGTTTTTGTAATGATCGCTTCTTTTGCACCAGGTCAGAACGTAAGTTACTATGGTATATTTCCAGCCATTGATCACAGTGCCGGTCTTTCAAAACGCTTCAGCTATAACGTTTTTATTTTTGATGCGCTAAAACCGTATAAGAGCACCATAAATGGTTTTGAAGATGAGGCGTGGTCATTTTACTTTTATACTGAAGCGGGCTTGTCGTATAGCATTAACTCTAAACTAAGCTTTACTGCTTCGTACGTATATGAAAGGCAAAACACCTTTAACACCTATTACCGTAATGAAAACAGGCTGTTTCAGCAACTCACACTCAAACTTCCTATTGGCAAAGCCGAATTAAAACAACGTTTGCGTTTCGATGAGCGATTTGTGCAAAACCGAATTACGCGTGAAGCCCCGTTAACCCATCGACTTCGTTATTTGGCAGGTATCAAAACACCTTTCAGTGATAAACTTTATGGTTTTGCATACACCGAATTTTTCTTCAATACCACACCGGGTGCGCAAAATGTGTTGAATGAAAACTGGTCGGCCGCGCAAATGGGGATTAAACTCAACACTAAAAACAACTTTGAAACGGGCTTGTTATACGTGGGTTGGATTAACAATGCTCAAAAGGACATGCTGTACCAGTTTTATTTACAGGTAACGTGGGTCAACAATTTGGATTTTTCCAATAAAAAGTAAAATACCTGCATCATTTTTCGGGAGTCCCGTCTTTATAATAAACAATAAGCATGACACACGAAAACAAACTACCCGTAGCCGTAATAGGTGCAGGTCCCGTTGGAATGGCGGCAGCAGCCCATTTATACAAACGAAACATTCCCTTTATCCTTTTTGAAGCGGGTAAATCAGTTGGAAACAGCGTACTTTCCTGGCAACACATCAAGGTATTCTCGCCATGGAAGTTCAACATTGACAAAGCTGCCAGGGAGTTGCTTGAAACCACGTCCTGGACTGCACCCGACATGGAAATAACGCATACTGGAAAGCAATTGGTTGATGCGTATTTGTTACCTCTTTCAAAATTACCACAGTTAAAAAACTCTATATTCACGAATAGTAAGGTCCTTGCAGTCGGTCGCAAGAACCTTGATAAAATGAAAACCAAAAACCGCGAAAAAACGCCTTTCCAGTTGCGGGTCGATCAAAACGGAACCATAACTATTTTTGAAGCCAAAGCCGTGATTGATGCAACCGGTTCATGGCTTACGCCAAATCCAATTGGTTCGGGTGGTAATTTTGCTGTGGGTGAAGTTGAAAACGCTGAGCATATTTATTACGGTATTCCCGATGTGCTTCACAAACACAAGCAGCGTTATGCCAATAAAAAAGTAGCTGTTATTGGTGGAGGGCATTCAGCCATCAACACTATTTTGGAACTGGAACAAATCAAAGCTGAATATCCTGAAACCGAAATAAACTGGATCCTGCGCAAGAATCATGTTAACGAAGTGTACGGTGGTCAGGCCAATGATGCACTTGAAGCACGCGGGGCATTGGGAATTACGATCGAATCGCTTGTTCACAATGACAGGATAAATGTTTACACCCCGTTTCAAATACAGGAGATCAAAAAACACCAGGAAGGTCTTACCCTCATTGGTGAACAATATGGAAAAAAAGCAGCCTTGCGGGACATGGATGAGATTATTTCCAACACCGGTTCGCGTCCCGATTTTTCGTTCTTAAAAGAAATTCGCCTGAGCATAAGCAACACCGTTGAAAGCGTTGATGCCCTGGCTGAACTTATTGATCCGAACATACACAGTTGCGGAAGCGTAAGACCTCACGGTGAACCGGAACTACAACACCCTGAGAAAGATTTTTACATGGTAGGAGCCAAAAGCTACGGTCGTGCGCCAACTTTTTTAATGGCTACCGGGTATGAGCAGGTGCGTTCAGTTGTAGCAGCACTGGCTGGTGACATGGAGGCAGCACGCAGGACAGAATTGGAATTGCCCGAAACAGGCGTGTGCAGCAGCGGTGGCAATAACGGGTGCTGCGCATAATAAATAAAAGGTGAAAGAAAACGGCAAATTAAAATATTCAATTCTTGCAGCTCTTGTGTTGGCCATGGCCAGCCTGGGCGATTCATTTCTATACGCGTATCTGCCAGCAAACTATAACGCATTGGGCATACCGGCATTTTGGGTGGGTGTTATTCTTTCCTTAAACAGGTTTTCACGGCTGTTCTTAAATGGTTGGATCGCCTTTTGTTTATGCACATACGGCATTAAAAAAGTTACGGTCATTGCTACCGGTGTAGCTGTACTTACCACTATTTCATACGGTTTTGTAAACTTTATTGTATTGTGGCTTCTTGTGCGTGTAGGCTGGGGACTTGCATTTTCTACCTTGCGGTTAAGCGCCATTGTTTACGCGTTTCAGCATAAGAAAAAAGGTATTTCATCAGGCTTCAGCAAAAGTTTTATAGCACTTGGTCCTGTCATTGCTTTGGCTATTGGTCCAATCCTCATCAACCAGTTTGACAGGCCATATACCTTTTTACTTTTTGGGCTGGTTGGTGCAGCCGCTATTGTACTGGCTTTTTGTTTGCCTGAAATCCAAGTTCCTTCTGTAACGCGCAAAGAATTAAGCCTGTCATTTCCTTCATTCTTTAACATGCTTGTTGCCTCAAACGCATTTGTGGTGGAAGGCGCCATGGTAGTTTTACTCAGCGGGATTTTACGGAATAACTTTTCTTTGAATTCTGAAGCCATTTTATTGACTATTGGTTTTTGTCTTGCCTATCGCAGGATCAGCCTGCTCGTATTTTCACCACTTGCAGGATGGATGGCCGACAAATGGGGCTTCGAAAAAATATTCAACTACACAACCATTTTAATGATAGCCGGCATTGCATTGGTTGCAACTGGAATTTCATTGCCGGGTCTCATTATTACCTTTACGTTTTCCGGCATGAATTCTGCCGTTTCACCTGGAGGGGCCCTGTCAACACAAGACCGGATACTCAAGGATATATCCGACAACGCTACCTGGCGTGACATTGGTTCGGCCCTTGGAACCTTAACAGGATCATTGTTCCTTGAAACACCTTTTGTAAACCCGTTTTTTATTATAGTCTCCATTCTCCTTACAGCTGCCCTTGTCCTACACATGAATGTTTCACCCAAAAATTACTGCAATGGAAGTAGCCGAAGTGTATACAAAATTCCGTAAGTCATTATACGGATACATTTACAGCAAAATTAAGCACAAGGAAGATGCAGAAGACATTTTGCAAAACGTGTTTGTAAAAATGCAAACCAATGGGGCAAAATTAGCCGAATATGAAAAAATTCAATATTGGCTGTACCGCATTACCCGCAATTCCATCATTGATCATTACAGGGCAAAGTCCGGAAAAAAGATCAGGCTGGAGTGGAAAGACGAATTTACCATTGATTTGCCCGAGGAAGAAACCCATGACAATACCAAAGGACTTGATGCCTGCCTGACAGGTTTTATTGACGCTTTGCCCAATGACTACAAATCCATCATCATTGATTCAGAAATTAAAGGTATAGCACAAAAAGAACTTTCTGGTAAATACAACCTGGCTTATCCAACAATGCGTTCGCGTGTGCAGCGCGGGCGCGAAAAACTTTACAAAATGATGCTCAACTGTTGCCATATTGAAACCGATAACCGTGGAAATATTATAGAAGCCACAAAAAAAGATAACTGTAATGAGAAAGATTGCTGTCGTTAACCTGCATCATTTTTACCTGGGCCCGTCTTTATATATATGTAAGAATTGTTTAATACTTAAAACCGAACGGATATGGAAAAAGAAGTAATTGTTACCCTGCAAAAAAACACAGTGACCAAACCTGTTAAAAATGCACCAGGATGTTGTGGCGGTCCTGCACAAAGCAATGAAAATGCCTGTTGTGCCTTGGATGAGCAAAAAAAATCAGAAGGGGAGCCGGGTTGCGGTTGTAATACCAATACTGATAAATCTACACCGGGATGTTGTTAAAACTGCGTCATTCATGACGAATACCGTCTTTATCACTAACTGATTATTGTTTACTTTTTGAGAACGTTACCGGGTGTACCCACCTACGCGTCAAACTTATATCCTACTCCTTTAACGGTTTTAATGTGTTCTTCGCCAATTTTTTCACGTAGTTTGCGAATGTGCACATCAATGGTACGGTCGCCCACAATAATTTCCTGCCCCCATACATCGTTAAGAATGGAATCGCGTGTAAATACTTTACCGGGTTTCGACATTAACAAGGCAAGCAGTTCAAATTCTTTTTTGGGGAACGACATTTCCTCACCATTTTTGATCACAATGTACCGTTCACGGTTAATGCTTATACCCGAAGCAGTAAGCTGGCTTTGTTTTTCCTGAACATTGTTGATCCTGCGTAAAAGTGCCCGTACCCTTGAAATAAGCACCCGGGGTTTTACCGGTTTGTTAATATAATCATCGCCTCCTGAATCAAAGCCTGCAATTTGTGAATAATCCTCGCTTCGTGCGGTTAAAAATGCAATGATGGTATTCCTGAGATCCTTATTTTCGCGCAGGCGAATGCATGTTTCAATTCCATCCATTTCGGGCATCATGACATCAAGTAAAATCAAATCGGGTTTAAAACGTGCTGCTATTTCAATACCACTTTTTCCAGTACCAGCGGTTTCAACTTCAAATCCTTCTTTTTCAAGATTAAATTTTAACAGGTTTAAAATATCCGGCTCATCATCAACCAGCAAAATTTTTGCTTCCTTCCTCATATTTGTTTCATTGGTTGAGCCAAAGCTATCCATACAAATTTGCCGCTACATTAATGAAATATTAAGTTAATGTTTAATTTAATGCGAAACCTCAATTTATTTCAATTTACTGATAATCTTTAAATTACAATCAATGTCAGACCTTTAGGACATTAACACTGTTTAATGCAGGCATAACATTAACTTGAAACTTCATTCAGAAGATTATTCTTTTTTTGTGCATACAATTTTAAAATGATGAAAAAGGGTATTTTATTGCTGGTTATGTGCCTGTTTCAGTCAGCTGTTTTTGCGCAAACGGGTAAAATTACCGGTACTGTTGTTGATGAAAACGGTGAAACGGTGGTTGGCGCCAGTGTATACGTTGAAGGTATTGAGAAAGGAAAAACAACCGGCATTGACGGTGATTTTTTATACACATTGGCAGCGGGCAAATATACCATTACAGTTAAGTTTGTTGCTTACCAGGACTACAAAATTTCGGGTGTAGAGGTATTGGCCAATGAAAATACACCTATTGTTGTCAAACTTGTGCCAAAAGACGGATCTGAAATTCCTCCTGTTGAAATTGTTTTCATACGCGATCCCGGAGGCGACCCCGCAGCCGATGATGCACGCAAAGAATCGGGCAATGCACAGGATTCCTACACAAAAGATGCTATTGCCAGATCACCTGCCACAACCGCCAGCGATGCCATTAAAAAAGTAACCGGTGTAACCATACAGGACAATAAATTTGCTGTTATACGCGGTATGGGTGACCGATACAATGCCGCTTATATTAACGGAGCCCCTTTGCCAAGCAGCGAGGCCGACAGGAAAGCCATTTCATTCGAAATTTTTCCTGCAAACCTGATTGAACGCATTACCGTGGTAAAAACAGCAACACCCAATACTCCTGGCGAATTTGCCGGAGGCGTTTTAAGCATTGACACACGCAGTATTCCCCAGGAAAACAGCCATTTGTTTACGTTTGGCGGAGGCTACAACTCAACAGCTACATTTAAGGATTTTAAAACGTATGAGGGCGGAAAAACCGATTGGCTGGGGCTTGATGACGGCACGCGCCAGATACCGGAAGGTGTTCCCGGTACCGATGAACTGCGTGATGCAAAAATGGTTGACCGCGGAAATTTTGCAAAATTATTTGAATCGAATTGGAAAATTGATAATATAAAAGCCAAACCCAACATGAGCGCCCAATACATAATGGGATTAAGCGACACATTGTTTGGGAATGCAGCAGGAATGATTTTTGCCATGAATTACGGAAGCAGCAACTCCTTTACCGATATATACAGGCAGGAATACGAAGAACAGGCAATGGAAGTGATTAAACGCGACTCGTTGCACGATCAATCATACTCAAACAATATAGTGGCAAGCACCCTCCTGAATTTTGCCTGTAAATTCACTGACAAAAAAGACGTTGTCAAACACACACTGAAGTTTAACAACATTTACGGCATAAATTCAGAAGACAAAGTAACCATTCGTTCAGGCGCGCGGGAACTTGACCAAACTGAAAAGCAATGGGAAAAAGGCAGCGTACGCTGGTTCACTCAAAACAATATGTACAGCGGGCAATTGGCGGGCAGCCATTCTTTAGGCAGGGTAAAGGCCGAATGGAACGGGGGCTATAGCAATGTCAACCGCGAAATACCCAATATGCGCAGGATTATTTACCAGAAAACGTCTGCTATTGAAAGCGACAGCCTTCCGTATTTTGCCGTTATTGACGCCAATAATTCGCGTGCCGGTGGTATAATGTTTTTTTCAAAAATGCAGGAAGAAATTTACTCGGCCAAAACCGATATTACAATCCCTTTTGATTTTTCAGGTAAATACAAACAAAGCACCAAACAATTGCCTGCCCCCGAGGAAACCGATACGCTTAAAAAATCAAAATTTGGTTTTTCGTTAGGCCTGGGAGGGTTATACCAATACCGCGACCGTACTTTTTCAGCACGCAACATTGGTTTTGACAAATATAAAATAGGTACAAGCGTTAAATTTGATTCTGAACTGCTGCTGCTTGACGAAACAACCATTTTTTCAAGTCCTTACCTGGGTCAAATGAAGGACTCGGCTGCACCATACAGTGGGGGTTTTACAGTGAAAGAAACCACCCGCTCAACCGACAGTTATGTTGCGCATTCAGAATTAAAGGCAGGTTACGGTATGGTTGATATGAAAATAGGCAGGCATATGCGTTTTATTACCGGGGCGCGTCTTGAAAGCTACAACCAGTTTCTTGAAACGGAGCTGAACGGTGAGCCACTTATTACCGATACCACTGTAAACGATATTTTGCCCTCGGCCAACCTTATTTACAGCATTGACTTTTCAAAAAAGGACAGCCTTACAAAAGGCACAAAAATATCGACCCTTATTTTCAGGGGCGCTTATTTCAGGACCGTATCGCGTCCTGAGTTCAGGGAACTGGCCATATTCAATTTTTATGATTTTGTAACCGATTTTGAATTATACGGTAACCCGCAATTGCAACGCGGCATTATTGACAATTATGATTTCAGGGTTGAATATTTCCCTTCACCCGGCCAGGTTTTATCGGGAAGCGCGTTTTATAAAAAAATAACCAATGCAACCGAGTTGGCTAACCGTCCCGATGTATTGCGTACACTTTATTATACCAATGTTGACCTGGCCATCAACAAAGGTATTGAACTTGAATACCGTGTTAATTTGGGCCTGTTTACCGGACCAAAACATGACACACTTGAATTTGTTCAAAACACAAGCTTTTTTGCGAATTTCGCTTACATCAAAAGTGAAGTGCATGTTGAATCGGTGATTGGTGCCACCAGCAAAGTAAGGCCATTACAAGGCCAGTCGCCATATCTTATTAACGCTGGTTTAACTACTTTTATTCCATTTTTAAGATTGAATACGACTATATCCTATAATGTGTTTGGACCGCGCTTATATATTGTTGGAAGCGTTTCAGAACCTGATTACTGGGAAAACCCGCGCCACATTATTGACTGGCAAATTTCACGCGAGTTCAAAAAGAAACCCCTTGTGAAAAAGGTTGATGAAATGACCAATAAGGACAAAAGACACGAACGCCAGTCGCTGGTTATTAAATTAAACATGCGCGATTTATTGGCGCAGAAACAAATACTTTACCAGGACATAAATGAAGACGGTAAATACGATGCCGTAAATGACAATACAATGGTGTCATCACAATTCGGGCGGGTATTTTCATTGAGCGCCACATTTAAATTCTAAGTAATTTTTTTTGACGGCTTTACGTTACGGCAATATTCCTGCCTGCTTAATTTTCACTTAACAATAGAATTGCCCGTTAACCCAGGGTTAACCTATACTTATCCATTCAATAAAGGCGCTTTAAACTGCAAACCAAACTGCGGGCATATTTTTGGTTCGGTTTATAATTCAATGAAATAACAGAAACTAATTAATTGAAACAACAATGAAAAAAATTTACCTAACCTTAGCAGCTGTAGCCTTAGTTGGCGCTGCCAACGCCCAATTCTGGACGTACACTACTTACAAGGGCGCATTCCCGGTAACTGATGGTTTGACCGGTACAACATCAAACGACTGGACAGCGGGTTGGTGCAACTGGGATCCACAAAATGCTTCTTACGGTACGCCAACCGTAACCGTTAGCTCAGACATCACTACCAACACAACCTGGACCACCGGTACAATTGTTTTGCTTCAAAACAAAGTGTATGTTAAAAGCGGTGCAACCCTTACCATTCAACCGGGTGTAATTATCCGTGGTGAGCAATCTTCACAGGGAACATTAATCATTACCAAAGGCTCAAAAATTATGGCCGTTGGTACACAAACCAACCCCATTATATTTACAAGTGACCAGGCTGCAGGCTTGCGCGCTGAAGGTGACTGGGGCGGATTGGTTCTTTTGGGCCAGGCAAAAAACAACCAGCCTGGCGGTGTTGCCAACATTGAAGGAATTACAGCCAGTGCCGATACTGAATATGGCGGAACCAATGACCTGGACAACTCAGGCACTTTGCAATATGTACGCATTGAATTCCCGGGTATTGCTCTGGCTCCAAACAAAGAAATCAATGGATTGACATTGGGTTCATGCGGATCAGGAACCGTTGTTGATCACATTCAGGTTTCTTTTTCGGGTGACGACTCGTTTGAATGGTTTGGCGGAACAGTTGATGCAAAATACCTTGTTTCTTTCCGTGGTCTTGATGATGATTTTGATACCGATTTCGGTTATTCAGGACGCGTTCAGTTTGCTTTATCAATTAAAGATAAAGACCTTTCAGATGCTGCCGGTGATTCGAACTGTTTTGAATCAGATAATGATGCAACCGGCACGAACGCTTTACCACGCACTTCACCAATCTTCTCTAACGTTACCATTATTGGTCCAAAGATGGACGGTTCGGTATCTTTACCGGTTGGTGAGAAATTTGAAAAATCTTTCCGTTTAAGGAGAAACACTGCTACTTCGGTTCACAACAGCTTAAGTACCGGTTGGGAAAAAGGTTTGTCAATTGAAGGTTCGGCTGCTGAGAACAACTATAGCGGTGGTACAGTTGACTCGGCTTATTTCAGGGAAAACGTATTGAGCAATTATGGTGGTGCTGCAAAAGTAACCGCTTCAACTTCGTTTTACTCTTCGTTTTTTGATGCTGACGGCAATGACACTGTAACAACTGTTGCATTGATCAACTGGGTAAATGCATTCCCTGCTACTCTTGAAACAGCTGGCGACTACCGTTTGAATGGAGCTTCAACCGTATCAACCGGTGCTGATTTTCCAACCAGTATATTTATGGGCGGATTTGTAGGAATTGAAGATGAGAAGACAGGCGAAATTTCAAACCTGGCTGTTTATCCAAACCCTGCAAATAACAACCTGAATGTAACATTCAACCAGGTAAACACCAACGCTACTGCTATCTCAGTGGTTGACCTGACTGGTAAAGTTGTTTACAACACAACTGTAAATGCCAACGCAGGCATCAATAACCATACGATCAACGTTGCGAACTTTAATAATGGCGTTTATTTCGTAAGCCTTAACTCAGTTGAATTTACTTCAACAGTTAGGTTCGTGAAAAACTAGCCGTTCTTTTCATACCATCTTAACAGACCCCGGTCATTTGAAACAGACCGGGGTTCTTTTTTTGTGAACAGCTGACCATTAAACGCCTGAAGCATTACCAAAGGTTAACAGGCCGGTAATTCAGGATTAATATCCAATGCCGATTTTTATGTTTGAGAAACTGATCCAGTATGTGTATGAAGTTTAAAATAAATTGGTGGTCAATCCGCACGAAAATCTTTTTCATCTTCATTTGTTTTATAGCCTTTACCGCCCTGCTTGTGAGCATGAATAATTATTTTCACTCGCAAAAAGAGCGTCTCAATAAAAAACTTACACGCCTCATTGAGTTTGAAAAAGCCGTAAACCAGGCCGTTTATTACCAAAACCTGGTATTCCTGAAAGATTTTGTGAATGCTGAATACTATATAAAAAGTGGTTCATACAATGAAAAAGCGTATTTCAGGTATTATGCCGAGGCTTTAAAGCACCTTAAAAAATCAAAAACGAAAGAATCCAAAAAGAACGAGCAGCTTGAATCTTACTTTCACCACACCAGGGAAGAGCTGAAAAAAATTGATTACTATTTCAAAAAAATTGTATACCTGCAAAAACTTCGCGGGTTCAGGGACGAAGGCATGGAAGGTCGCATGCGTGCCTATGCGCATTGGATTGAGGCCAATGTAAAAACAGATAAGGAAAAAAGCAGTTTACTGCAGTTGCGCAGACATGAAAAGGACTATTTCCTGCGGGGTGATACCCTGTATGCCGAAAGGCTAAGACTTGAAGCCAATGTTTTTGCTTCGCATTTTGATAAATACAATAAGGAAATGCTGAATAACATTGCAGCCTATACTACCACCTTTGATTCCATTAAACACATTGATAATTTAACAGGGGTAAAAACAGGCCATGGTTATAACAACCTGCTTTCCATCTATACTTTTCAACTCAATGGTTCTGTAACCGATTTATATAATGCATATAGGGAACATCACAAAGAAATGCTTGGAAAAATTGATAGCCTTAGAACTTTTGCCTTTGTGGTATTGATCAGCCTTGGTCTTCTCATCAGTACAATTATTGCGTATTCGATCACCATTCGCCTGCGCAGGCTTTCCGATTTTATGAACCGGTACGTTGAAAGCAAATTTAAGATCCGTTCGCGTTTTGAGCCCGACACCAGTAAAGATGAAATAGCCGGCCTGGTCAAAAACTTTCAGGTGCTTGAAAATGAAATAACCGTACAATTTGAAAAATACAAAATCAAGGTAGCACAACGGACCGAAGAAATTTTAAAACAAAAAAGTGAAATTGAAAAACAAAATTCCGTTATTGCCGAAAAAAACGAAGAGCTGACCAGGCAAAAAAACATCCTGGATTTCCAAAACCATCACATCCTTGACAGTTTAAAAGCGGCCAAGGAATTGCAAAAGGCGTTTTTTCCGAGCGAAACCAAACTTAAAAAACTCATTGGCGATTACCATTTAAAATTTGAACCGCTTGACATTGTAAGCGGTGATTTTTACTGGGCCGAAGAAACCGCCAACGGTTTATATATTGCCGTGGGTGATTGCACAGGACACGGAGCGCACGGGGCTTTAATGAGCATTAACGGTATAAGCTTGTTAAACCAGGCCCTTCGTGATAAAGAACTTGTAAACCCACAGGAGATTTTGAATTACCTCTCAGCACAAATTTTTCAACAGTTCAGGCACGAGGACTTTTTGAGGCATAGTATAGATATTGCCATCATACGCATAGCCGAAGGAGAATTGCATTTTGCGGGAGCGCAACGCAATATTTTTATCATACAGGACAAAAAAATGATTGAACTTGAAGGTGACCGCAGGCCTTTAGGCTGGATAACGCGCAATGAATTGTATGTTTTCAAAGGACACTCAGTACCGGTTAAACCCAACGACACCATTATTATGTACACCGATGGTTTAACCGACCAGTTTGGCGGGCCTGATAAATACAACCTGAAGAAGTTCAAAAAAACGCACTTTGCGGAACTCATCAGGCACTCTGCTGCTTTGAGTTCAGGCAACATTTTTGATCTGGTGTCTGAATCATACGATAGTTGGAAAGATGATACCAATCAGACCGATGATGTAAGCTTATTGATTTTTACGTTAAAAGAAGTCATTCAAAAGCCTGCCATGAAACCAATGCGTCAATTGAAAATTCAAACCAAACAACAGGTCGTATAATTAAATTAACACCTGTTGATAAACTTTCAACCCGCACATAATCAATATAAATTAAATATAAATTTATTGTTAATCTTAATCTTAAATTAACATTAGCAATGCTTTAAGTTAATGTTTGGCTAACAATTTTGGACCAAAGTTAACTTATCATGAAAAAAATCGCGTTGTTTTTCGTTCTTGCTTCAACCCAACTCTATAGCCAGGTTACACCGCCTGAAGTTGATGATTCAAAAAAAGAAGCTGTAGTTGAAAAAAGGAAACACTGGTATGAATCGTTTTCCATTCGTGGATACACACAGGTTCGCTACAACCGCCTTGCCGAAAACAACCCTAAATTAAAATGTGAGCAGTGCGATAAATCATGGGGCGAAGGTGGAGGCGTTTTCATCAGGCGCATGCGTATCATTTTCAGCGGACAAGTACACGAACGGGTTTATATTTATATACAACCTGATTTTGCCAGTTCAGCCTCGTCAACAAGTTTGCATTTCGGACAATTGCGTGATGCTTATTTTGATGTTAGTCTTGACAAAAAAAACGAATTCAGGTTCCGTATAGGCCAAAGCAAAGTGCCTTTTGGGTTTGAAAACATGCAATCGAGCCAAAACCGTTTACCGCTTGACCGGCATGATGGCATGAACAGTGCGCTTTCAAATGAACGTGATTTAGGCGTGTTTTTTTATTGGGCACCTGATAAGATCAGGAAACGGTTCGCCTCGTTGGTCGCTGACGGTTTAAAAGGTTCGGGTGATTATGGTGTTTTCGGGATTGGTGCATACAACGGGCAAACCGCCAATAAACCCGAACTGAATGATGAGCCACATGTTGTAACACGTTTAACATACCCGTTTCAGCTGGGCAATCAAATCATTGAACCGTCTTTCCAGGCTTATCATGGTTATTATGTTATGCCTTCTGATTTGCTATCAAGTGGGGTAAAAATAAACAATACGAAAGAATACCTTGATCAGCGCATGGGGGCTACATTGGTATTATATCCTAAGCCTTTTGGTATACAAGCAGAGTATAATGTTGGAAAAGGGCCGGAATTCAATAAACTGACCGATTCAATTGAAGTAAAAGACCTTGAAGGTGGATACGTTACACTTAGTTATATGCTAAAGGCTGGTAAGCAAGTAATAATCCCTTTTTCACGCTGTCATTACTATAAAGGAGGTAAAAAACACGAGCTTGATGCAAGAAGTTACAGGGTCAATGAGTATGAGGCAGGTATTGAATGGCAACCCGTAAAAAACTTTGAGCTCGTGGCGCAATGGACTTATTCAATAAGGCGATTTGAAGATTACAAAAAACAATCTAATATACAGGACGGCAGCCTTTTACGATTACAGGCACAGTTAAACTTTTAGTTCGTAACCTTAACATTAACTTAACTTATGCGGGCGCCCAACCAAACACATTAATTTTATTTTTGGCTCACGTAAATCAAAAATAGATGGCAAACATTTTTAACCTGTTAGCGCCCAAAGAAAGAAAATTCTTTCCGATGTTTGAAAAGGCCTCGGCCAACCTGGTTGAAGCGGCAAAAGTATTGAATGAATTGGCTAATACGCCAGCAGGTGAGCGCAGGACCGAACTCATCCGAAAAATTGAAGACCTTGAACACAGGGGTGACGACATAACGCACGACATTTTTAACTATTTGAGTGCAACGTTTATCACACCTTTTGACCGTGAAGACATTCATATGCTCACTTCTGCTATGGATGATATCATTGATTTCATTCATGGATCATCCAAACGCATTGAACTGTATAAGGTGGACCAATTAAGCAATGAATTGAAAAAGCTGGCCCAACTTATCTTAAGTGGTGTGGAGGAACTTCACGTTGCCGTAACCCAGCTTAAAAACATTAAAAACGCGGGTGCTATTAACGAGGCATGCGTAAAGATCAATAGCCTGGAAAACCACGCTGATGATATTTACAACAGGGCTATAGCCGATTTGTTTGAAAACGAAAAAGATCCTATCA